>JAIRYF010000042.1 GCA_031267895.1 Candidatus Methanoplasma glyptotermitis | reverse complement strand
TCCGCGGCAACGATCATGTCCCTGCCGCATAACATCTCTGTGATATATCTCAGGATTCTGTCCATCATGTCCGTTTTCATTCTCTTGGAGAACTTTACAAGCGTGGAATGGTTTGGTATTCGTCCTTTCCATATCTTCAGCGAACCCAATGCCGAACACAGTTCCCGATAAGAAACATTCAGATTTTGTTTCAGCACCAACAGCGATATCTTCAGATGATCATCATACAGCTGGTTGGAGAATTCCGAGGAACACCTCAGAACACCCAACTCGTCCAACACCGCGGACGTTATCCTAATAACATAGGCTATCCTACCCCGTATTGAGCTGACCTTCCGTGTACACAAATCCCATCCTGGACCGGACATTCTTGTGACTGAGCGGCCGGCCGTGGGAGTGAAGTGGACAGGAGAGATTAACTTTTATCTGAGGGTTTCACCAGAGCCAGAGATGCAGAAACTATTTATGCAGAAAAGTTGAACCTGGCACGAATTATGTCTGACAGCTACAGAACATCAGCGGGGATTGTATATTTTCTGGCTATTGCATTAGATCTGACAGTCCTTTCAGTTATCATTATTATCGGATTATATGTCGGTTCGATTTACATAGCCTTTCTATCTGTATGTATCTGTGCACCTATACTAGTGCTACTCATATTGTTGAAGCAAACAACAATTTATTTCCTGTCTGAAAATGGATTAGTTACCAAATCACTAGGATCAAAGGATGAAATCATACCATATTCGGATATTAAATCGATTAAAGAATCTAACAATCCAATTTCGGCCAAGGCACTATCTACAGATAGGGTGGAAATCAAGTGTAGGAACAATAAATCCGTGTATGTCTCTCCAACCCGCAAACAAGAGTTCATAGTAGAGTTGACACTAAGAATAAAGTGACCGTCAATCGGAAAAACAGTACGAATACACAGACTGACTCCAATCTGATATGGGTATCTATGCTCATATCTGGGACCAGCAATCGACTGGTATTTGCTGCACATTGCCAGATGGTATTTTCACTGTCGATGACAAACTTGATTTTTGTGTACTTGTCATCAGCCAGGAGACCTTTGATCCGAGTCAGCGATTCTACTACAAAATTAACATTGTTATAGAACGCAACTGTTGTTAATGATAGATTATTACTTTGGGGCGATGGAGTGAACACAGAAAATAATAGCCCTCTAAGGATTTGAGCGGAAGGGCCATTGAGTTTATTATGCAAAAGACTATTAGAGAATTTGCAGATTTCCCGAGTGTAAGAAAACACCGGGGGCGCGGCAGCGATCTCCGCCAGAGTCTAAGTCCCGTCAATGAACACTGCCGATGCGGAGGTGGCAGCTGTATGACTCAGCCGCAACCAAAGACGGGTTCGGGCTAATAGAAAACAGAATAATGGAGAGGATAAACAACCGATGAGTAAAATATCGATCCGTTTTTTCGATGACAGAGAAGTCCGCGCGGTTTGGGATGATGTGAGTTCCACGTGGCAGTTCTCCGTGCTCGACATTATCGGTGTGTTGCGCGACGAAAGCGATTATCAGAAAAACCGCAACTACTGGAAGTATCTCAAAGGCAAACTGAAGAAAGAGAACAGTCAGTTGGTTAGTGAGACTAACCGACTGAAAATCACGGCCTCGGACGGCAAGGAGTATTTCACCGACACGTTTGACGGTGACGGCATCATAGAGCTTGCGAAAAACTTTCCGAGCAAGAAAGCGAATCGCTTCATCGAATGGTTCACATACAGCGATGAAACGATAGACGGGAAAAGCAAGAGCAAGGCATACGCACTGTTTGACAGCACCTTGCTTGACGAGATCGAGATCGGGACGGTCAGGGGTTTGCAGCAGATACACGCCTATATGTTCGGCGGCCTGTACGACTTCGCCGGAAAAATCAGGACTCACAATATCGCAAAGGGCGGCTTTCGATTCGCGGCAGCGAAGTTTCTTCCGAAGACACTGGAAACAATTGCAGCCATGCCCGAAAACGATTTTGATGAAATCGCAGACAAATATGCAGAGATGAACATCGCCCACCCATTCATGGAGGGCAACGGCAGAAGCACGAGGATCTGGCTTGACCTGATAATCAAAAAGAATCTGAAACTCTGCGTGGATTGGAGCAGAGTCGGCAAGAAAGACTATCTTGCCGCGATGGAGCGGAGCGTATCGGACAGCAAGCCTTTGAAAGTCTTGCTAGGTGCCGCGCTGACAGACAGAATAAACGACCGCGAGGTGTTTATGAAAGGTATTGATTATTCCTACTATTACGAACAAGAGGATGAAATCACGGGCGGAGTCGAGGAATGATCTTCCCGTTTGCACAGATTACGGGAATATTGCTGACGGCAATGCCGATCAAAACGACTCCGAAAGGTGCTCGTATTCCGCAAACTCCCGGATAAGCCCCATAATCGCCGGGATATCCTCTTCCTTTGCATTTATCATCTCTGCTTTCATAACATCACCCGGATACGGTTGCTTATTCCGGCTGTACCCTTTGACGGGACGCACCGGCTGGCTGCACGCCGCCGTCCCCCTACGGAAATGCAGGCGGGATGTGTGTTCTGTTTATCGTTCTGTACGGTTATGTTGCTTATGTCCAAGGACTGTCAGGCGAATCTGCTGTCAAATTTCTCCAGCATCTAAATCAACCGTCGATGTTGGAATGAAAATCAAACATATTCGAAATGTCTTAGAGGGCAGTCAGATGGATCTAAGACATCAGTTATCTTTCCTTGCCCGGATGATCGTGTCGATAACAAGATACGATGCACCGCCGGCTGCTAATGGCCGATGCTGCTGACAGAGGAATCGGAGATATTGTATCAGATAAGGTTTAATTCAGCCGAGTCTGAGGATGTCGTCCATCGATATTAACAAGACTCCTTCTCTCTTTGCTTCCCTTGTCAGATTCTCATCAAATCCCGATAAAGAGAACAGCCCGTACACAATCTCGCAGCCGTCAAGCTGTTTTGTTCGAGCGCATTTCTCCTTCAGATCGCTGTAGACCGAAATCGTCACCTTGTTGACAGAATACTTACATTCGGCAACGAATGCTTTACGGGACTTAGGATCCAACGCCACCACATCTATCTCTGTATCCTTGTTCCAGAACTTTCCGACCTTTGTGAAGGGGAATCCTATACTGCCGCGCAGACGGAACGTAACAGATCTGCACAGATTCTCGAAAGCAAAACTTACGAATCCATCGTCAAGATGCTCATCCAGCATGCGTTCCGCCTCTCCGAATTCATTAAGCTCAAGAAAGTTCTTGTTCGGAAATACGAACTTGAACCAGAATGCCATGAATCCGTCGCATATGGTATACAGTCCGCTCTTGCTTCTCTGAGGGTTGTTCTCTGTCACCGGAACAGTCCGTTTCACCAGCATCATATCCTCAAGCGTCCTCATATAGGGGGTAACAGAACCGGATCCGACTTCCAATCTGCCGGTTATATCGCCGAGTTTAGAATTACCAGCGGCTATTGTTTCCAATATTGAGATATAATTCATCGGTTCCTTCAATTCATCTCCGAGAAGAAAAAGCGGTTCTTCATGCAAAGCCCCTTTTTTATCAAGTATGATACTTCTTATGCCTTCTCTGACATAAGGTTCCCCGTCAAACAATTCCAGATACTTCGGTATCCCCCCGGTCACGGCATAGAGTGTCATAAGATCTTTATGTCCAAGGTGCGGAAATGCGTCCGATACGTCTGAGAACGACAGAGGACCCAATTTTATATTTGCGGTCCTCCGGCCGTACAGCGGACTCGAATAGTTCAGGGTGTAACGTTCCATCATGCCCATGAATGATCCGCAGAGTATGAGCATCGAGCCGCTATCCTTCATTGCTCCATCCCATATTCCCTGTATAATCGACGGAAATCCCGGATTCGAAGACGCAAGATATTGGAATTCATCCAAGACGATGACCATCTTCCTATTCTGTCCTAAAAGATAACCGAATGCCGACTCCCAGCTGTCAAAGGAAATGCCCGAAGCACCGAATCTATTCTTCACTGTGTCTGAGAATTTTTTTCTGTTCTCGCTGTCCGGAAGATTTCCTGCCAGGAAATATACGCTGTCTTTCCCCTTAAGGAATTCCGAGATAAGAGCTGTCTTCCCAATCCGGCGTCTCCCATAGACCACAACAAAGCTTCCGCTGTCACGGTGATATTCTTTGTTCAGTAGATCAATCTCATCTTTCCTGCCAACAAATCTCATTACTATTCCCAGCAACAATGATAATTTGAATTATCATAATCTGAATTATCATAATTGTATATAAGCAATATCCTTCAACGGTCCATTCTGAAGAGATACGGGACGATTGTGCACTCTGCTTGTTTTTAGGATTGATTGAGTCATTTGCCTTGCTCTGTTTCTAGCGCGGGTTTGACAGTTGGCATCAGATGCCAGCGAGTAGAAGAACTCTTCGGAGTTTACAAGCCGCCAAATAAAAACCAGTCCGGGCAAATGTCTGTATCCACAGATCCATCCGCAAAATTTAGATGAAATATGGCAATCACTCATGATTTTCTGCAACAAATCTCTTATTGGTTGAAAGATGCACCGCCACAACGACCAATGCCGCGGCGTATGCAATTACCATTACGATCTGGCTGCAAGAACTCCAATACGGGCAATACAAATCATTGAAACGAAAAATACAGTTGCGGATATCACAGACAATGAGAGTCCTGCAAACGATGTTATTCCATCCAGATCATACTTCTTTTCTTCTCCTGACATTGTACTGATTCCCGCCATCAGTGAATGATGGTTAAGACTGAACACAACACCAACAGTTTCAAAGAATGCGCTGATAAAAAGCGCAATAATTACCGCGGACTTTGCATTTTCGGTCAGATCCTGAGTTGCCAGGTATACTGCAGCAACTATCGGAACAATCACCCAGATACTTAAGACGACAGCTACTCTCCTTCGCCTCTCTTCAGTAAGCACAGAACAATACATCCCAGCTTTCAATTTCATTTCCTAGTCGACCGCAAGGACATAGTCCGCAGCCTAAAATAATATCTGTGGAATCACAGCCTTTCATTGGAATCTGTGCAGCAATCATTTTAATTCTCAAGTCGTCCTCTAGTGTGTATGGAGTCAGGGAATCGTGGTTTTTTTTCCAAGGAACTCACGTTCAAAAGAGGATCAGTAAATCCGTGTGTTATATATATCATTAAAACATGGGCTTGAGTGTGGAGAAGGTAGATGGATTTACGCTGGCGGTTTCGTTAATCCCTTTGTTTGTCGCATTCATTTTGTTCCCCTTCCTACCGGAAACGATTCCTATTCATTTCTCGGTTGGTGCTCCGGACTCCTGGTCGAGTAAGTCTGGTGCAGCCGGAATAATCGCTTTGTTCTTACTTCCTCTGATTTCGCCTGTTTTATGCGGTGTTCTTATTACAACCCAAAACACATTGGACAAAAAACGAACGCCGAAACCCATTTTTGCAGCGATAAAGGCAGCGGCACTTCTTTCGTCGGTGGTCTTTTTAATTGTATTTTCGTTAATAATATGCCTCGTGCTGGAAAACATCATGCTAAACATGGAGCCGTTGGATAATCTGAATAAAATAAGTTTGGTGGGGGCTATTCTCATCATACTAGGGCCGCTGATGGTTTTCGTAGGCAGAAATGAATATTTTGGGGTCAGAACCCCGGGGAGCATGAAAGATGATTCCAGCTGGAAGATGAGTCAGAGGTTCGGAGCCGTCGCATCCGTCGCATCAGGATCGGCGATGATTATCGGAAACCTCTATATTGATAACTTTTTCTTCAGTGTGATCTTCGTGATCTCTGTTTCCTTGATCCTTGGCATATCATGTTATGTGCAATCACACTTAGTTTCAAAAAAACAGCCGGACTGAAGAAGGAATAAAGGGTGTTTGGAGATAGGTCAGACATCGAAAGAATGTCAAAGTATGAGACAAGATTGGGAGATCAGGTTTCAGTGGTATTTTGACTGATACCGAAGAGAAAAAATTTGAAATAGCCTACGCCACCGGCGTACACACGCTCAACTCTGCCATATCGCCTGTATTTTCAATATTGTACGATGGAAAGGATGTCGCGGCAGGGATATTATCAAAACAGTTCAGAATGAGTTGCGAGAATCAATCAATAGCTGATGATATCTCTGAAGTCCTCGCGAGCTTTGGTTGCCCGGTGGCCTTACCGGAAAATAGGGGCATGTATTGTGCAGCATCGCTAATTCATATGATAATGTGCTGCAAAAACCATGGCTGGCGAATAAAATCATTCCGCCGTCCTGCTGAATCGGTAAGACACTCATCGGTTTTGATCTAAAAATGACATTATGTACGTTGAAACGTACATTGATATATCATCAATGAAATAAACCCCTATGATTTCTTTGAGTGTGACCGATGCCCGCCGCGATATATTCAACATCGTCAAAGCTGTTCAGAACAGCGATGCAGTGACGATAACATCAAAGGACGGCAATGCTGTGCTGATAAGCGAGAATGAGTGGAACGGCATCAAAGAAACACTTTACATTCTATCCATGCCCGGCATGCTGGAGTCCATATTGGAGTCGTCGGAAGAGGACATTTCGGAGATGGAAAGATGGGAAAAGATCAGAGATACTCTGTAAGGCTTTCCAAGCAGGCAAGGAAAGATTTGGATGTGCAGATATCATCCGGACTGAAGGATAAAATCCTTGCGATGCTGGACATGCTGCAGGAGGATCCGTTTCGCAGTCCGCCGCCGTTTGAAAAAATGAGAGGCGATTTGAAAAGATACTATTCCAGACGGCTGAACTCGGAACACAGAGTGGTTTACGAGGTTCTTCCGGATGATACCGGAGAGTTCTCTGGAGTAGTGGTCATCGCACGCATGAGAACACACTACAGGGGAATCATACCTGCGATATTTCTCTGAGTGTATGCGCTCGCTCCGCGACCGATTAACATCCGTCCCCGTAATGTCTTCACAGGACCTTCCGGATTGGAAATTAATTATTCATTCAGGCGACTGACAGGAATGGCCGGTATTCTGTCAGGCCTCCTGTACCGATACTGTCATGCGGTCAGAACCGTTAGGAACGACAGAGGTATGGTATGTTTCTGCCGTCTCCCTCGGTCTGAGAAGGTTCCTGACACCGGTCTGGATATCAGAGCTTCTGAGTTTGACACGCCGCTCCGCCCCTGTCGGAGAATTCGGCTGCAGGATATTCCCAGAAGCCGTCCCCGTCACTGAAATATCCCGTCTACTGCCTAGGAGCTGCGAACAAACATGCAGATTCCTTATGCACAGCGTTCTGACAGAAAACCAAGTATTTCGGGATCATTCAGCAGCGTATCCTTTGTTACGCCGAGTGCCGAGATCGCAAATGCCGATTCTGGTACAAAAACTACTGTTCCGATCGGCAGTGATATTTTCCTGTTCGACTCTGAGACAGATATCCCGAACTTGAATTGTTTTCCTATCACAAATAAACCAAATCGGCTCGGACACTTTTATCTCACACCGGCAGCCGTGCCTGTATTCAATTCTTAACATTACCTGTTGAACTCAGGTTATAATCACGGCAGCAAAGAAAGATATTTTTCAGATTATGCAAACTCCCGATCATCGATATTCCACCCGCCCCATCTGAATTTATGTAAACCTTACGAAACAGGTATCACTGCCTCATCAGTATGAACATGGCTGCGAAGACCGCACCCATGAGTAAAACAGAATATCCGCACCACCTGGCAATCCTTATGCTTTTCTTCACCCCGAACATCGAAACCGTTTCAGGCGTAACAAAAGGAAAAACAATCACTGTTGATCCAAGAACAAGCATCATTGCTGCAAGGAACACAAGAATGTAATCAAAGAATACAAAGCCCGGGATGATCAGCAGAATAGGTCCGACAGCCGCAAGTAGAAACAGTCCGGAATATCTGTCGACGTATTCTTGAAACTCTATGGCACTTGCTTCACATTCTTCGCCGCAGAACTCTCCTTCGGACACATCATTGCAGTATTTGCATCTCTTTGGAGGCTGCATACGCTGTCACGCTGTATAGAGGCATATAATTTCATCGTCTCGTGCTCTGGTGAAATCCTCATATTTTCACCACCGACTCAAAGATCCTCCCGATATTGTGTACGGAAGAAGCGAATCATCAAGACGCAAAGAGATTCTGTGTAGGTGTATCGCCCACAATATCATGAGACTCACAGATAGAGGGTATTTGCTTTGAAGAGGGTTTCACCAGAGCCTCGTCTCGGAGGTGTCTCCGAAGCCCGCGGGTCATTCTTTATCTTGGTTCTGCATCTCATACATTTCAATGACCTCGTTCACGGAGGTGCATTCTTCCGGACCTTTGTCGTCTCTGACACGGCCCGTGAATCTCGGAAATCTCAGGCCCAGACCCGTATCTTCCTTCACGATTCCCAAACCCGCTGTGTGAATGGGACTGAGGCTGATCTCCGCGGCTGTGACTTCTAGGACTGCGGTGGGCAGAAACCAGACATCGGGGATCATCTGCGCGTCAACCGTGTGAGGACGTTCCGCGCTCAGGTAGCGGTCAAGCATTTCAGGCATTTCCGCCAGGAACGCATCGTCAAAACCAGTGCCGAGTTTGCATACGGTCTGGTATTTTCCGCTCTCGCCGTCGAACGCTGCCATCAGAAGTGCGCCGTATTTGCCGGCTCTCTTGCCCCTGCCGTGGAACGCGCCGACGACGGCAAGATCGAACGAATCAGTCAGGGATTCTTCATAATCTTTCTTGTATTTTATCCAAAGGAAACCCCTGGAACCCGCTCTGTAAACCGATTCCGGGGCCAGAGATTTGGCCATTACCCCTTCGCATTTCATGCTGAGTGCCCGATCGAAGAAATTTTCTCCTTCTTCGGCCGTGCTGATGATTTCCATCTCGGTCAGACCGACTCTGTCCGAAATGTCGAACGTACAGGCGAGCTTCGATCTCCTTTCCTCAAAGGGGAAAACAGTCATGTCTGTACCGTTGGCAAGCAGGATATCGAACATGAAGATCTTCACCGGGTATTCCTCAACGGCTTTATCCATGCCGTGTTTCTTCCTGCGGTGGGTCACTGTCTGAAAAGGCAGCATTCCTCCTGTCTTGGGATCAACGGCAACGCATTCTCCCTCGATTATTGCTCTTTCCGCTTTGCACCGTATTCTCAGCTCTTCCGCTATGTCCGGAAAATTGGATGTCATGTCCTCAAGGCGTCTTGAATACAGTTTCACCGAATCCCGATCGATATGTGCCTGCACCCGTATGCCGTCGTACTTGAATTCCATGGCACATCTTCCGCCCATCCTGTCTAAAATCAGCGGTATAGAAGGCAGACGTTCTGCAAGCATAACTTTTATGGGGTTTGCCACGGCGACCTTCATCAGTCTGACGCGGCCGATGCCGCCCAGTGCAAGAGTTTCCGCCACAAGGCCCAGATCGCATGTTATATTGAATGCTCTCTCTATATCCGGACGGTCTTCTTTGGTTCCGAAGGCCTCAGACAGTGCATCCAGAATGGTCATCGATCCGGCTCCGACTCTCATCCTTCCGGTCACTATGCGGCAGAGATACCTTGCCTCGACAGGATCGGAATCTCTTAAGATCTGGGAAAGATACTTCATTTTCCTGTCCTGCGAATCCCTTCCTTCCGCATTCTCTATGAGATTAAGATTCTTCAGGACCCTGCCGAGAGTCAGCGGCTCCGAGAACAGAGACATCTGCCCCTCCTTTTTCTTTATGAGGATTTCGGCTATCCTGCCCGGGTCACCCTCTTTTTTCCAAAGTTCGCCGATTCTGCTCTCAGATGTTCCGGATATCGATGCCACGGCCCTCAGAACAAGTTTGTCGGCCATGCCGAGTTCCTGCGGGCAGAAATCGGGATGCAGTTTTCCCTGTGAGAGATAGACAATGCTTCTCAGATGTCCGGGTTCGAGCGTCCTGAAAAACTCCGAGAGTATAGAGGCCATCTCAAGACGGCTGCTTGTAGTCTCCAGCCTGTCGAACACGTCCGCGATGTCGGCAAACAGCATGATAGCGGCCCCTATAACTCCTGCCTATTAGAAGTCTCCCAGTTTCATCTGACCGTCCTCGGCGGACAGCGAAAGTTCCCTGTTAAGCTTCTCCAGTCCCGAGTGCATCTGATCTTCTTTTTTCTTACTGGAGTTTTCGAAAACTTCGTCCATGGTCCCTTTGGCAATGAGGACGTACACCTCGCCGTCATTCTTTCTTCCGGTGCGTCCACGCCTCTGTACGGTCCTTATCTCGGAAGGCACCGGTTCGTAGAATATCACGGCATTCGTACTGGCGATGTCCAGACCCTCTTCGCCTACGGACGTTGCTACGATAACATTTCTTATGCCGTTTCTGAATTCGTTCAGTATTTCTATCTGTTCTTTCTGTCTGAGACCGCCTTTGGACTGTCCTATCAGTTTCCCGACTCTCGCGCCCTCTATCGAAGAAAGTTTCCCGACCAGGACGTCGCAGGTGTCGCGGTATTGTGTGAAGACCATAACCTTTGCCGAGCCGTCGGAATTCAGTATTTGGCTTACCAGGCTCATCAGCTTTGAGACTTTGGGGTGTTCTGTTCTGCTTGTAATGACGGCATTCCAAACATCCAGATATTCCTTTCTGGCAACCAGCTCTTTTCCGCCTTTGTTTCCTTTTTGCGCATGCGAATCGTCATTCAGTTTTGTCATATACGATCTGAGGGAACTCATTCCCTGCGTCTCGGCAAGGTTTATGGCGTGAAGAATCTTGATGCATACAGCCTGCACGGTCAGGCCTCGGTAGAGAACTGCCGACTTCTCCCCTCTCCTGAGCCTTCTCTGAAGCGATTCCCCTATCATCAGCATGTGCGTGGTCGACGGGGGCCAGTTCTCCTTTGTCAATCTGAGGCCGACCAGTTCTTCAAAGTAGTGATCCAGCAGTCCTTTCAGAATTCCCGTGATATTCAGGAGTTCCTCCGGCATATTGACCTCTATTCTTTTGACGTATGTGTCGTGTATGTACGGAGCAACATCCGGATCGTCTTCCATCCTCGTGTCTATGCGCACAAATCCCAGATTCCGGCAGACCTCTTCGACTTTCGCGATATCGCTTCCCGGAGAGGCAGTAAGACCTACGGATCTGATGTTTTTATCGCAATGTCTGGCTACTGTAACGTATGCATAATTCCCGGTGCCTCTGTGTGCCTCGTCGTATATTACCAATCTGAAATCTTCCAGGGTGTACATGCCGTTCTCAAGATCGTTGGCCACGGATTGAGGAGTGGAGACGATGAGATCGTTCCCGTCCGCAATCTTCTTTCGCGTTTTGGGTTTCATAAGGCCGTTCATTGTGCCTATCTTTGTGTCCGGCATGAGTTTCGAAAGAACAGACGCATGCTGATCGACGAGAGGTTTCGTCGGAGCCATAAGCAGAACCTTCCCGCCTTCATGGATCGAGGCCGCTGCCAGGTGAAGTGCTATTATCGTTTTTCCGAGACCGGTCGGCAGAACAACGAGTGTGTTAGCCCTAAGGCAGCCTTCCGCCATGGCCGTCTGATATTTTCTTTCCTCCACGGCTTCCGGGATTATATTCGGGTGAGAAACGTAGCCCATACCGGATCACATTCAGAATAATAGGATAAAAAGCTGTTTGAGGGGTTGCCGAAACTGGGTTTAGTGGCATCCGCCGCCGCACGACGAGCAACCGCTGAAATTGGGGTCGCGTATGGTGAGTCCGGTTCCGAAGTTGGGGTCGTCGACAAATTCTACGACACAGTTCTCAAGTGCCTTCTTGGTGTCCTCGTCATAGTAGATTTCAAAGCCGGAAGCACTGTTGTCTACTGTGTCACCTTCCGAACTGCCCTTCTGAAAGGACATACCGAACTGGGGTCCGGAACACGCGATCCCCGAAAGATAGATTTTGATACCGTGTCCGACCTTCTGGTTCTTTTCCAGAAGCTCTTCAATGAACTTCTCCGCATCATGTGTAATCTGTACCATAATGATCGCCAGTGGATAGGCCACGATGTATAAATAATCGATTAAAATACGGCATCCGAAGAAGATCAACGTACAAACGCGAGACAATTATTCTTCTAAGAACTCTCATTGCACGCTCCTTTGACGCACAGGGCCAAGGCATACTGCCGGATGAGACCTGCCGCCGCACCCAGGCCCGCGTCAGACTCACCCGCATACGTCCCCCTGCGGCGGCACGAGATCCCAAACCTTGTCGGGTTATCAGCTGCCGTCTCCCCCGGACTCGCGGCGGGTATGAACAGATCAGGATATTCGGACAAGATCCGGCCGACGGCCGGTACAAAGCCGGACTGCTCTTCTGCGGCCACCGGTGTCTTCCCGGCGATCTTATGCTCTTTGGAGTCTTCCTGCATGGGACTCCGTTGCTCTAATTAGCGTACTTGTCTGTTGGCCCGAATGCTAATTGTACTTCAGCGTCTTTAATTCAGGCCTCTGGGGTCTTTGACACCATACGATGAATATCGTTGGGAGAATAAACAGATGGAAACAGAAGATATCCTGAGGAATAAATTCAGGGAGATAGGAAAAGAGTACGGATTTGATAAAGTGGAAGCGGAGTTTGTCGCATTCAAAGAATTCAAGATAAGATGGCAGAGGAGCTACAAATGGGCGGACTTCAAAGTGTCGGATTATCTGGCGGATGCACCGCCTGAGGTCATAGAGGGGCTGTGCAATTCGCTGTTTTCGAAGATAACCGGGGATGAGGAAGGGTATTCGGAGGAGATGTGCAGGTGGATGACGGCACCGGAATTTTCGGAGTACAAACAGCCGGTGTATCTCAGAAGGAGCAGAAATCTCACAAGGTCCGCAAAGGGAGAAGCCAAAGATCTTGAGTCGGCCTACGGCAGGCTGGAGGAGGCGGGACTGATAGAAAAGGACCCGTCGGTCCACCTGACATGGACGAGAGAATCCAACGTAAGGAAGATAGGACACTGCTCCGTGCTCATGAAGGTGATTTCGATATCCAGCGTACTGGATACCGATATGATTCCGGACTTTGTTCTTGACTACTGTCTGTATCATGAACTGTGTCATCTGATCATAGGTTTCGATCCTGCAGCCGGGAAACACGGAGAAGAGTTCTCGAAACTGGAAGCAAAATACTCAAAGAGAGAAGAAGCAGAGGAATGGCTGAAACGCCTGTCCATGTATCTGTGAACACAGATCGCCGGGCCGTTTTTCAGCACGGGCGGCGGATGCGGCAGAGGCACACGGCCCCGAACCTGACGATCCGGTTAAACGCCTTACGCCGGGTACATCCCGGCGGTATTGGATACAGACAGAGAACAAATGGATGGCACAATCAACAGAAGTAATGCACGTGTCTCCCGGGCGTTAACACACCTTTTCACAGTCCGGCGATGACGCCGGTCTCGGGGCACTGACTTACGCCGGGAGTATGTGTCGGACCCTGCGTTGGCTTCCGGTCACGGCTGCGATGACACATCGCCACTACCGCAAGAGCCCCTTTGCAGGGACAGGGTCGCTGTGAGCCGCTCCGTGCACGTGGCAATCACCGATCATGCCCTTACGCCGGTTCGGCTTCTGCAATATGCACGGCATGATAATTAATATCTTGCACGATTACGTCAATCAGCGTATTTTATTGTATAGAATCGACTTACATGTGAAAAATATCAGTTTATTGTCGAAATTTCTCGAATTTCGCTAAAAGTTAATAAAAAAATACGAAATTCGTAAAATATAGTACGATTTATAACTCAAATCTACGAATTTCATGGTTAGGTTTATCTAAGAAGATTTTGTTACACGCCTCATGAAAGCTTATTTCAGGCCCGAATCCGTTGCGGTCATAGGCGCATCGGCGGACACGGCAAAGCTGGGCGGCATGCTACTGAAAAACATGATCAATGCAGGCTACAAAGGGAGACTGTATGCAATAAATCCCAAAGGCGGGGAGATACAGGGTATAAAAGCTTACCCGTCGGTCAGGGATGTCGGAAAGCCGATAGAACTTGCAGTTATAGCGATAAAGAATGCGCAGGCAGTCGAAGAAATGAAAGAACTGGGTGCCGCCGGCATAAAATATGCATCGATACTCACGGCAGGATTCAAGGAAGAAGGACCGGAGGGTGCAAAGCTGGAAGAGAGACTTCTGTCGGAAGCCAAGAAGTACGGGGTAAGGATTGTGGGTCCCAATTGTTTCGGCAACATGAATGTCAAATACGGGGTGAACTTCACCTTCACGCACATACTTCCCCCCGCAGGGAATATATCTATTCTCTCGCAGTCCGGAGCACTCGGATCCTCCATACTCGAATGGTCCAAACTGAATGAACTCGGCATAGCGAACTTCATGACATTCGGAAACAAATCCGATGTCGATGAGGCTGATGTTATAGACGATCTTATAGAAGATCCGGATACAAAGGTCATAGGGATGTACTGCGAAGGCATATCGGACGGTGCCAAACTTGTGAAGGCTGTGGAACATGCCAAGACAAAGAAGCCCATCGTAGTGTTCAAATCGGGAAAGACCGCGGCGGGATCGGCAGCAGCCTCATCCCACACGGGTTCGCTCGCGGGATCCGATGCCGTCAACGACGTAATATTCAGGAAACTCAACATGCACAGAGCGCAGGACCTCGACGAGATGTTCGATGCTCTGTCTGTCTTCAGTACATGCAGTCCGATGAAGAAAGACGGGATTGCAATCATAACCAATGCAGGAGGACTCGGCGTAATGTCCGCAGATGCGACATTCAATGCCCCGTACATAGAGGCGGCAAAACTTGCGCCGGAAACGATCGAGGCGATAAAGAAAGCGGTCCCCACCATCGCCGGACTGACCAACCCCATTGATGTGAGGGGAGATGCGAAAGCAGAATATTTCAAAGGCGCAATAAATGCTGCTGTCAGAGATCCGTCCGTGGGCGGCCTTGTGGTGATGGGTTCGCCTCTCGACACCGCGGATCTCGAAAGCATAGCCAGAATCATGGTCGAGATGAGAGATGACATACCTGTGCCGACGGTATGCTGTTTCGCCGGCGGCGAGAAATGCGAGAAGGCCAACAGGATACTGAGGCTCGGGAAAATACCGTGCTACCCGACACCTGACAGAGCGGTCCGCGCCCTTTCGATACTCAGAGGATACACAGTCAGGAGTCAGGAAAAACACGATGCGATGGAGGCACCGCCGGTGTCTGGGAAGACGCCAGCCCGGAAAATTATCGCAGACGCAAAATCCGAAGGAAGGACAGCCCTTACAGAATCGGAGGGAAAAGCGATATTCGCAGCGTACGGAATGCCGACTCCCGGCGAAGCTACCGTCAAAACGGCGGCCGATGCCGAGAAAGAATGCAGCAGAATGGGGTATCCCGTGGTCATGAAGATACTGTCGCCGGACATTGCTCACAAGACGGATGTCGGCGGTGTGGCCGTCGGTGTCAAAAATGCGGAGGAGGCGAGGACAGCTTTCGATAAGATCATGGCAAGCTGCAAAGCGGCAAAACCGAATGTCAGACTTGACGGGGTATCGATACAGCAGATGGTGTTCGGACAGGAAGTGATCCTTTCCATGATAAGGGACGCGCAGTTCGGCCCGGTTGTGTCATTCGGCCTCGGCGGAATATACGTGGAGATTCTGGGGGAGATCTCGCAGGCACATGTCCCGATGAGCGAACAGCAGCTTGACAAGATGGTCACATCCACAAAAGCACATAAACTGATGTCCGGCGCAAGAGGTCTCCCGGTCGCCGATATCGATGCAATGAAGGACATGATCAGAAGGATCGTGGCGATTGCCGAGGATAACCCGGAAATATACGAGTTGGAGATCAATCCTGTGATAGTCGGGAAGAAGGGCGAAGGGTGCTGGGCAGTCGATGCCCTGTGCACTCTGAAATAAACACGGTCTTCCGGCGGAGGGCGAACCCTCCGCCTTTATTTTAACAACGGTTCGAGAATTGCACCGGAATCCGGCATCCCTGCCATACTTTGAGGGTGGCTGTCAGGTCTGCAGCGAACCTCAACTGTCGGATTTGAAGTAAAGTGATCTGAGTTCCATTGGCCGCAGGCAAATCAAACAACTCAGGGCATTTTTCTTTTCATTGGCATCCTGCATACCACCGAACCGAACTATCGACTGCCAATCAGGTTCGAATAGGAGTCTTTAGTCTATTTCCTCCTGTGCATGCAGTACTGTCAACCGCCTGCAAGCGACGGTATATGAATCAGATCAACGAGCGGCGAATCCTTAGGATGATTTGCACGCACAGACCAAAATAAAGTTTGTCTGAACCTCCTAAATACCCTAAACGGGGTCGATTTTACAAAATTCCGTAGCTGTGCAAATGTTAAATATGCATGAAACGCGTAAAGTACGGGGTTTAAATATGAAAAAGGAAAAGGTCACAGAACCAAAGAACAGCATAAAGATGCTGATATTCACAGGTCTGGGGATGACGTTTTTCATGTCTTTGGGAATGTCCGCAATGATGGCGGTTATCAATGTCGGACCATCCGCATTCCCTTGGGCATGGATGAGAGACTGGTGCATCGGATTTATTGTGGCATTGCCGCTTGCTTTTACAGTCCCGATGTTTTTGGGTTGGGTTGCCGGAAAAATCGGTATTTCCTAAGAACAGAGCATGCAGAGTTACATCCGAAAGAGATATTCCCTCACACCATGCAAATCAAACATATTACCTCATTTATTTTCACTCCGCAAGCACAGCGCGGATCCGACTGTCGCAGTTTGGATCTGCATTTTCTTTTTGATGCGGCTCATGGACAGACGGCTCCGGTAATGGGGGGATAAGGGAGGTTCATAGATTATACGAAAACTCGACCCGTTAAAACCGCATGCTGTGTGTGGAATTGAATAAATATGACTACACAGATGCATTCATACACGAGCCGCAATAGGGTATGTTGTGGCACGACAAGGTGAAGATTTATGAACCCCAAACCGCTGGAAGAAATCATTTCTTCCGTCAAAACATCCGCCCGCCCATCAGGGGGGGGGGGGGAAATAAAACAGTCAGAATGAAACAAAGAGCGGCCAGCCTTGCTCTCGTACTCTGCCTTTTGGCGGGATTATTCGTAAGCGTACCGTTTACGGCCGGCGCAGAAGAAACCGGAGACTCTGATGTTTACTATGAATACCATGCAAAGGTACTCACCTACCTTCGTCTGGACATGCAGGAAACGGAGTCGCTTCAGCCCGCCGCGAACTGCATTATACACATCTATTGCAACGGCAACGACCTCGACAGCCATATGACGGATGTCGATGGCAACCTGAGTTTCTTTGTGCTCAAGACCCTGGCCGACAGCATACCGGGCGAAACAGAAATCCGCTTTGAACCGGAACAAGGGTATCAGGAGATGTTTTGGGGCGGCCCGGGAGATTCTTTCCCCTATTCAAACCCAGAGCACACTTTCGGGGATTTCATAGCGGGGCAGCCTGTGAATCTCTATTTTCAGCGCGGCGGTTGGATTAATGTAAGCGCACCGTTCGACTGCTGGCCGGCGGAGCAGATACTCCCCGCGTCAAACTCCGAGCTTGCAGTGCTCTCGTATCGCTGGATGGGCACAGGTGAAGGATGGGTGCTGGGAAATGGAGTTGTCGGCACCATGACGGAAGACTACAGATGGGAGAACTGGTCTGTTCGCTTCATTGAGGAAGGTACGTACCGCTTCGCGTTTTCGTATAACGATAAGTCGGTTCTCCAAGGTACAGGCAGTTGGACCAGTGAGGACTATGTGGACGGAATATTCCAATGGTATAACAGTACATCGGATGCTGCAAGTCTCAATGAAGCGGAAACCGTCGTTGTGACTGCCGGCAAAGATATAGAAATAAACCTTAACTCATGGATCGGTGACCGCGCCCACGCGGCTGCCGACACTTATCCGCCGCACTTGACGTACGTAAACCCGATAGGCGTCGACAATCCCGCCGCCGGCACTGTGACCATCTGGTTTGATGAGGAAATGCAGAGCGGCGGGGAAACAGTCACGCTCTCCCGCGCAGACGGTCTGGAGCACAGCGAACTGACGAATATCATGCTGGAAGGCGATGGCGTATCATTTACAGCATCCTATGAGGGCCTATCAGCCGGGAGGCTGTACAACGTGACTGTCTCCGGCTTCAAGGACATTGCCGGCAATACAATGGAGACACCTGCCGATACATTCAGCTTCGCGGTCGAGGGCGGCCGCGATAACCGCGAACTTGCGGACATCAAGACAGGCATCAAAATAGAGGGACTCATCACTCCCGACGCGACGCTCGAAGATGTTCCCGGCTACGCCCACGATGCGGGAACGGATGATGCCTGCGATGCGATCCACGACGCGGAAGACAGTGAGACACTTCTCGCACTGCATGACATCAGCATTACAGGAGGCGGCTACAGCGGGCCGATCAGGATTACGATACCGATCCCGGAAGGGTTCAATGGGCGAGAGATTACGATCTTACACTGCAACCACGGTCAGCTTGAACGGCTCACAGCCACCGTTGAAAACAACAGTGTGACTTTCGAGTTGATGACACTTTCTCCGATCGGAGTCGTACTGGCAGACACGAGCGGCGGCCCTTCGATCTCAAACAACGCGAGTTTGGGAAGTACGACGGTGTCCTTTGACAAATACGGCGGCGGGAATGTGAGTGTCATCCTCAACCCGGGCGACTATACTCTTGCGGCTGTCAAAAAAGGCGGGTCTGCTCTCGTCAAAGGCACAGATTACCGTGTTTCCGTCAACACGATCACGATTCTAAAAGACTATTTGGCCTCGCTTGCCACGGGAATGCACACACTTATCTTTGACATGTCGGGAGGCACAGACCCCGTTTTGATTATTACGGTTAACGACACCGCCCCGCCGACAGGTGCCACGCCGTCCTACTCCGTTATCAGCCATTTCAATGACTGGAGCGGAAGCGGTTCGGCCACGGCAAAGATTGACGGCGACCATACGGAATTTATCCGCCTGCTTCTCAGCGGGAGTGCCGTGGACAGTAATGACTACTCCGTCTCGGAGGGCAGCACGGTTATCACGCTGAAAGAAAGCTATCTAAAAACCCTCGCCGCAGGGACGCATATCTTTGTCGCGGAGTTCTCGGACGGCGAGAGCGGCGACATCACCCTGACTGTGTCAAAGACAGATGAGTTCGGCAATACTGCCTTGTGGGTTGTCCTGGTCTTGGCAGTTATGATTTTTGCAGTGTGTCTGATTGTATGGCTCAGACGGCACGGCCACGCGGAATGAGGACAGTAAACGCTGTTCGGGCTTTGGGTAAGCCAATGCCCGAACAGCAAGGTCCGGAGGACAAAGCCGCATGGTGTCTGCGATGGCAGGAGAAACCGCAGACGAAAACGGCTGACTTGAAGCTGAGAGCCGGCATAAGCTGGACACAGAGGCAAAATGCCGCAAAGGCGGCATATTCTTCTTTATTGCTTTTTAATGTCTATCTGGGTTTTCTCTCGGCGAGTGCTTTTTATATGCCAGACTTCCGGCCAATCCGGTCCGAAGTCCCGCGTCCCGCGGATGGCCGCTGTTCCCCATGGCACGGAACACACGGCAGTTTCGGCGCAACCGTTTAATCCGATGCTGTCAATCAATTGCGCATGGCATCGGAACTGGTGTTCGTGGGATTGGGACTCAGCGGTACGGACGGCGTGACCGTAAAGGGACTCAATGCGCTGAAGGAATGCGATAAGATATACGCGGAATTCTACACATCGGTGCTGATCGGTGCCGGCATAGACGATCTTGAATCTGCCGTAGGCAGGAAGATCCAAGCCGTGCACAGATCTCAGGTTGAGGAGGAAGGCACAATAATCTCCGACGCAAGGTCCATGAGGGTAGGGTTCGTCTCCGCCGGAGATACAATGCTTGCGACGACCCATGTAGATCTCAGGATACAGGCGGAAGAGGAAGGCATACCGGTCAGAGTTATACACGGAGTATCGATATTCGGAGCATGTCCGGCATCCCTGGGTCTCCAGCCGTACAAGTTTGGGAGGACAGTGACTCTGCCGTTTTTGGAGGCAGATTATCAGCCGAAATCTCCGTATGACAACATAAAACAGAACAAGGACAGAGGTCTGCATACGATGGTTCTACTGGATATAAGGGCGGACGAACTCAGATACATGACGGCCCACCAAGCCCTGGAGTGGCTGATAGAGGGAGAAAAGAAGTGGAAAGAGGGACTGATAACCGATAAAACCGTGATCTGTGCTGTCTCAAATGTTGGATCAGAGAATGAAAAAATCTTTGCGGGATATCCGCAGGACATGCTGAAGAAGGAGCTTGGAGTCCCTCTGCAGACTCTCGTGATCCCCGGAAACCTTCATTTTATGGAAGCATACGCACTCGTGGACTTCGCGGGAGCACCCAAAGAGATAATCGGCGAAGAGGAATGACGATGCCGGTCTGCATACGCGTTCCGAAGACAGAGGGAGAATGCGTGAGAATCGATCTGATATCAAAGGGCATTCTGGACACGTCAAGGAAAATAGGTTCGGACGGACAGTTCCTCCTTATTCCGATACTCGCCGGGAGCTATGGAGATTATGATATGGCAGAGGTCGATCTGGAAATTCTGGAACAGACACCTGCAGACTACAAGGAAGTACTGGACATACCCGAAGATCTCAGGAAGGATCTGCCAACGTCATTCGACAAAATCGGCGATGTGGCGATAATAAAGATCCCCGGCGGATTAATTCCGTACAGGAATAATATAGGCAAGGCACTGATGTCAGTGAATCCTTCGATAAGGACCGTGATGAATGATTCGGGCGTGAAAGGAAACCTCAGGATAAGAGAACTGGAACGGGTATCTGGCGAAGGGGGTCCCGAGACGGTGCACAGGGAGTTCGGAGTGAAAATGATAACGGACCCTTCCAAAGTCTACTTCAACCCGAGACTTGCGACCGAGAGGGCAAGAGTGGCATCCCTCGTGAAAGACGGAGAGATAATAATAGATATGTTCGCAGGAGTTGCCCCTTTTGCTTTGGTCATCTGCAAAAAAGCAAAGCCGGACAGGGTGTATTCGATTGACATGAATCCGGATGCGGAAGGATTTGTGAGAAGGAGCATCAAACTGAACCATATTGATAATATCACTCCGATCACCGGAGATGCGGCCGATGTCATCAAAGGCCTTCCGGATGCGGACAGGATAATCATGAATCTGCCGCAGACTGCGGATTCATTTCTCTGCGATGCCCTCCCGAAGGTCAGAATCGGCGGAGCGATACATCTGTACAAGATTTCCGAGAGATCAGAACTCGCCGGATTCGCCGAAAAAATCACGGAAGACACCGCATCCAGCGGGTACGGGATAAATATCTCAGGCATCTCCGAGCTGAAGACATACTCTCCCACCATGAGCGTGTACGTACTCGACATAGTGAGAGAACGCTGAATTATTTCTTGAGAGGGTTCAGCGTTATGCCTGTCTGACCCTGGTAGTTGCCGCTCCTTTGTGAATAATCCTTATCCGACGATGTGGTGAGTGTCTCGAATATCATCTGGCAGAATCTTTCGCCTATCGGAATCTCCACGGTATCATCTGTTGCGTTGTATGCTCCGAGAGTGAGAGTTCCCTCGAATCCCGCGTCTATCTTCCCGAACGCGCCGATGCACCCCTTTCTGATCCATGTGGTTCTCATCCAGAGCTGTGCGCATACATCTTTCGGCATGCGGACCCTCTCGACCGTGGAAACATAAAACATGGTTCTCGGAGGTATCTTCACTATGCCTTCTCTTTTGATCTCCGGGTCTCCCCTTACCGAGATTTCGGATATTCTCAGATCATAGCCGTTCGGAGTCAGTCCCTTCCCGTGATAATCGCCGATCCCCAAATATCCGGATTCCATTCCGGCCAAAATGTCTTTATCCGACAGTATTGCCATGCCGCCGAATAGACAGCACCGTTTATAAGTTTTCAGAACGAGTCCGTTTTCCCGCTGTTACGGGAGGATTCCTCAAAGAATTTGAATGAAAACCATGCGATTATCATAAATACGGTGCCGAGCAGGATCATCATGCAGATCGGCCTGTACAGATCGATGAGACTCGCTCCGTCCACCGCTCCTCTGACGGCCTCCACGGCATACGTCAGCGGCATGCAGTATGACACTGCCTGGACCCAATCCGGCAGATATGACACGGGAAAATTCACTCCGCTTATCAGCAGTCCTATGTACGCAAATATGTTGGCGATTATCGCGGCGGTCCTTAGCCTTATCCCAGCACTGCCAAGCAGCATGCCGAGTCCTGTAAGGGAGAGGCAGGTCAGCAGCAGAATCACGCCGACGGAAAGGAAATTGCAGGATGCGAAACTTATCCCGAAGACGAATGCCGCATAACCCAGGGATACAAACATGGCAAAGATTCCGGTGAGTATTCCGAAGGCGGACATACCGAGAAAGACACTGAACAGGGATGACGGCGACTGGATGAGTGCCCCCAGGGTTCCGGTGTGCTTCTCCACGCCCGGTATCTCCGCAACAGAATACAGGGTTGTCGCTGCCACGCTCTGCACCGCGTTTCCTATGACGACGAAAGACACGGTGACCTCCGGATTGCCGATGTATTCGGAGAGTGCCGCAAAGAAATACATCGCAAAGAAGGACGTAATCAGAATCTGAAACAGCCATAGGATGGGATGCATGGCTGTGAACCTCGTTACGAACGAATTCCTGGCTGAGGCCCAGACGATGCGCAGCGGCCCTGCTTCTGCGAACATATCAGTACCTCTCCGCTGACCCTGCGGACAGTATCGCGCTCTCGGCTCCGTTCATTATGTAATATGCCATAACGAGGACGGCCGCGGAAAGTACCGCAAGCATTGCGATGTCAGTCAGAAGCGACACTCCCATCGTGCCGCCGTATCCTTCCAGCGCGGTGTATTTGATCGCATCCACCCCCCAGGAAGGAGCCAGAGCGAAAGACACGTACTGCAGGCCCTGCGGCAGTGCAGACACGGGCACCAGTGCCCCGCTCACCATGTATATCGGATATTCCGCAACGCTTGAGAAGAATCTCCCCATCCGAGAGAATACGAATGCTGTGGAAATGAGCATACCGAATGATGCCAGGGACATCAGCGTGAGAGTCAGTGTAAGGAAGAATCCGATCGGATTTGCCAGTGTAATGTCCGTCTGGAATATAAGTTCCGCAATGAAAAAAACAAGCAGTGCGTTCACAAGACCTATGAAAGCATTCCAGATGGACCTTCCGATCAGAACATCGAAGACCTTCGTCGGGGAAAGGATCATGGATTCGAACGTGCCGTTCATCCTGTCGTATGATATCGTGAAGCTTGAGGCGAACAATGTGTTCGCCCACATCCCGAGCACGCCTCCGCCCAAAACCGCCTGGAGGACTATCGGCCCCGTCACATCCTGATATATGTACAGCATCACCATCGTGAACAGGAACGGCGATACAATGCTCGGAATAATCCACTGAGGGTCGGCCGCGAATTGGATAGCCTGCTGTTTGAATGAGGCCTTCACGGCTCTTAAGTTCATCGTCAGCCCTCGCTCACAAGCGTAAGATATGCATCTTCCAGAGTAGGCTCCTCTACCCCTATGGATATTATTTTGTACGGCCTGAAAGACTCCTCTATGACGGCGAATTCTTCCTCGGCATTGTTCATTATGATTTTTGTGAGATACTTTTCGTTCAAAAGTCTGGATGTGCTCACGTCCAATTTCTTCTGACAGATCATAACGGCTGCAGCATCCGAAGGATCTTTTTCGGTGACGATCCTCATGGACGATACTCCGGATATCGTACTCTTGATGTCTTCTACGGTGCCTTTGCCGACGATTGTGCCGTGGGAAAGGATTATCATGTTGTCGCAGAGTTCTTCCGCTTCAAACATGTAATGGGTGGTAAGGATAATGGTGGTCCCGCCGTCCGACAGTTTCTTTATCAGGGATCGGATGCCCTGCGAGATTTCCGGATCCAGACCTATCGTCGGTTCATCCAAAAACAGTATCTCCGGGCTGTTGATCAGAGATCTTGCGATATGTATCCTCTGCTTCATGCCTCTGGAGTAGTTTTCGACCTTGATGTCCGCGGCCTCTGTCAGCTCCACAAGAGAAAGGAGTTCATCTATCCTCGTCTTCTGTTCTTTCTTGGGAATTCCGTAAAGTTCGGCGAAGAATTCGAGATTCTGTCTTCCCGACAGACGGTAATACAATCCTCTCTCGCCGCCTGAAACAACGTTTATTCTTTTTCTCAGGGTTCTTATGTTCTTTTTGTCGTATACATTCAGGCCGAGCACCTCCGCCAGACCCGATGTTGGTGTGAGCAGAGTGGACAGCATTTTTATTGTAGTGGTCTTTCCTGCACCGTTCGGACCGAGTATCCCGTATATCTCTCCCCGTCTCACCGCGAGGGATATCCCGTCCACCGCTGCCTTCACGGGGGACCCCGGCACGAATGATTTATAGGTTCGGGTGAGGTCTTCGGCGACAATCGCATACTCCATGCCGGTCACGGCTGCGAATCGTTCATTTAGATTAAAACGGTTCTGGATGCGCCGCACTGTATCGGACGGCCGCGATGCCGGCGGGCACCGCATTCTGTCTCTCCGGCGGCATGGTTTCTGCCGCTTGCGGGATGTATTCAGTTGTGCCGCAACGCTGGCTTCGGCGCAATCTCCAGAAATAAGCACTCTTTATCCGAGAGTCTCCCGGCAATGCGGCATTGCATTCGAATGGAATGTCTCCGTGTATTGACATCTTGGTCATTCCGCAGACGGCATAGCGCACAAAATCGGCAGAGACCATGACCAAAATCCTCAATAAACTTAAGCCAAAATCATCAATAATATCAAGATAAAAACATCAATTATTATACATCCACAGCATGTGTGCATATTGATGTCCGAGTACAAGCCGAGATTGATTGATTCGGAACTGAAAGACGATTTAGAAGCCTTCGGAGCCGTCCTTATAGTCGGACCCAAATGGTGCGGGAAGACCACCACTGCGTTGCAGATAGCAAAGAGCGTTCTGAGAATGCAGGACCGTGACACCAGAGAAAGAAACATGGCCTTAGCTAGACTGAAGCCTTCGGAACTGCTCAAAGGAGACAACCCAAGGCTTATAGACGAGTGGCAGATGGCACCGCAATTATGGGATTCCGTCAGACTGAGCGTCGATCTAAGAAACAAGCCTGGACTGTATATTCTGACAGGTTCGACGATCGTGAACAAAGAGACGATAGACCACTCCAGAACAGGGCACATAGATAAACTCAAAATGGGGACGATGAGTCTTTTTGAATCTGGGGATTCCGTCGGTTCGGTGTCCCTGAGAGAACTCTTTGACGGAGGCATCGAGGTCTCCGGAATATCCAATGCCGAATTGGGAGACATCGCCGGACTAATAATTCGCGGCGGATGGCCCCAATCCGTCGGTAAGAGCGAGAAGATCGCTCAAAAACTCATCAAAGGATACTGCGAGAGTATCATTGATACGGATGTTATAAGCATCGGAGAGAGAAGACGCAACCCGCACAAAATGAGGGGTGTGCTGAGATCGCTTTCCCGCAGCACGGCATCTCCGATGTCCAGGAAGAATATAATCAGGGACATCTCTTCGAAAGAGGATTCGGGCATATCCGAGAACACATTAAACGATTATCTTGATGCCCTGAGGGAAATCTTTGTCTTGGAAGAACTGCCTGCCTGGAATCCGAATCTCCGTTCGAAGACGGCAATCAGGACCGCAGATACAGTGCATATGTGCGATCCGGCGGTCGCGGCATATTTCTCAGGAGCATCGAAGGATGGCCTCATGAATGATCCTAATACATTCGGACTGCTATTCGAATCGCTCGTTATCAGAGACCTCCGTGCATATGCCAGAAATATAGGCGGAGATGTCTTCCATTACCGCGACAAATCCGGGCTGGAGGCAGATGCCGTCATACGTCTGCATAACGGTAAATGGGCCGCTATAGAAATCAAACTGGGAGAGAGCTGGGCTGATGAGAGTGCATACAATCTCCGGAAACTAAAGGAGAAAGTGAACAGAGAAGAGATGGGCGAGCCTGCGTTTCTGGCAGTCATTACGGGATCTAGCTGTGCGTATACCCGCAGTGACGGCGTGCACATCATCCCGATAGCATGTTTAAGGAACTGACAGGCAAATGTCCGAGGCCATATCATAACCTGACCTCAACAGTTGATTTCGTTATTGGGAAAATTTGACAGTTGATGTTCGGGAGAGCTTACGCTGCATTCGGAGGAATTCATGACCTCTTTCTGCCGGTGTTTCTGGTGTCTGAAGGGGGCTTTCAGCCCCCCCCCCTTCAGACCCTGGGAACATCAGCAAAATGAGAACTCCCGCAGCCTGATCATCAGCGTAAGCTCTCCTGTAAAATTTTCTCAGGAATGAAAATCAACTGTCGAACTCAGGTTATGACCTAATTTCAAACTGTGAAATGTCGAGGTCGGGATAACTGAGAACGCGGTAACCCAATGCAAAACGCACATTTCCCAGCGAAAGCTGTATCAGTCAGATTGTGTAAGTGTCAAACTCGGATTTCAAACGGCTGTTCGGAAGTAGTATGACCGCAAGAAAAAGAGAATATATGGCGCAGGAAATATACTGGAGGATAACATGCCATAATCTCTGCAAGAATGGCCTTATGGTCTTGAGAGTGTGGAGATAAGGTTGCCGAACACAGTTGATGTAACCGGCAGATTATTAAACAACAGTGCGTATACTATAGGCAACTGGGAGAGTGTATAAATTGGATAATGAAAGCGGCAAGACACTCTACAGATCTATAGATCTGTTTGCTGGAATCGGCGGAATACGCATGGGCTTTGATCAGGCATTCGGGGACGATATCAGGACTGATTTCGTATGCGAATGGGATTTGTATGCTCAACAGACCTACAGAGCAAACCATTCAGACCAATTTGACATCGCTGGCGACATCGCCCAGGTAGATGAGGAGGAAATACCTCCCTTTGATATCTGTCTTGCGGGATTCCCCTGTCAGGCATTTTCCATCGCAGGCCAGAAGCAGGGGTTCAATGATGATTTCAAGGGAAGATGCCGCGGAACATTGTTCTTTGATGTTGTAAGGATATGTGCCGAACATAAGCCCAAAGTAATATTCTGCGAGAACGTGAAAGGCCTAACAATACATGACAAAGGAAAAACGTTTAGGGTGATCAGGGAAACACTGGAACAGCTGGGATACAGAGTATACTGCAAAGTCCTGAACAGCAAGGATTTCGGAGTTCCGCAGAACAGAGAAAGAATTTACATTGTAGCTTTCAGGAATGATGTCGAGAGTTCGGGATTCACGTTCCCATCAGGATCTGACACTGGAATCTGTTTGAGGGACATACTCGAAAAAGAGACTCCGTCGGTTAAGTACTACATAAGCGACGTTTACATGGAGACACTGAAGAAACACAAAGCGAGACACGAGGCCAAAGGCAACGGTTTCGGATATGTTATAAGAAATCTTGACGGGATTGCGGGAGCCATCGTATGCGGCGGGATGGGGAAAGAACGCAATCTGGTATGTGATGACCGTCTGGCAGATTTCACACCTGTAACGCACATAAAGGGCAAAGTTAACAGAGAAGGGATACGCAAAATGACACCGAGAGAGTGGGCAAGACTGCAGGGATTCCCAGATTCGTATAATTTCCCGCTGGCCGATGTCCATACATACAAACAGCTGGGCAACAGCGTGTCGGTGCCGGTGATACGCGCTATAGCAGAGCAGATAAAGCGTGTGTTGGAAGGCGAGGTAGAGCCCCAGCATGTAGTCGTGCGCAAGGCAATCGAAGAGTGGGCATGAATGGAAAAACATCCCAAATTCACGTTCATTGATCTGTTCTCTGGGATTGGAGGATTCCACCACGGTCTGTTGCAGTGCGGAGGCAGATGCGTCATGGCAAGTGACATCGATCCTGTCACCGTCGAATCATACACCAGGAATTTCGGGATTGTTCCCCGAGGAGATGTTTGTGAAATCATATCTGAAGATATACCCGACTTCGATGTTCTGTGTGGCGGGTTCCCCTGTCAGCCATTCAGCAACATCGGCCAAAAGGGCGGTTTGGAGGATTCACGTGGAACTCTGATATTCCAGGTGGCGCGGATACTCCGAGATAAACGTCCGAAAGCGTTCATTCTGGAGAATGTCAAAGGCCTCATGACAATCAACAAAGGCACGATCTTCTCAAGAATGCTTGAAGAGCTTACCTCTTCGGGATATACAGTGTACCACATGATCCTGGAAGCAAAGGATTACGGCGTACCGCAGATACGGAAAAGACTTTTCATCATCGGATTCCGTGATGACCTTGATGTTGATTTTTCATTCCCTGAACCTACGGGATGTGCGTTAAAACTCTCAGACATCCTGAAAGGGAAAACCGAAAGAGAATATGGGTTCACGGTTCGTGTCGGTGGCAGGCACTCTGGGATTGACAACAAATTCAATTGGGACTGCTACACGGTCGACGGGTCAATACACTATATTACTCCAGAGGAATGTCTTCAGTTGCAGGGATTTCCGTCCAGTCATTATCTTGCAGGAAACTCCGCCGATAAGTACAGACAGATAGGGAACTCCGTTCCGACAACGATAGTAAGAGAATTGGGAAAGGCACTCGTCAGTACCGGCGTCTTCGACCCTCAGCCACCCTGATGTGCAATGCCCCTTTGTATTCTCCGCGGCAGTTTCTTACCCATTTTGCGATACTGGAGGCATCTGGTCCACGGTAATCCAGGTCATAGTTGGGAGGCATTCCTTTTTTGGAACGCATGCTGAAAACAAGTTTGGGCCAGAACACGTCAATGGCTTCCCGTTTCGTGATTATTTTCCACTTCGTGTTATCGAACGGGTCGCCGAACTCCAGGATGTAATCCGCAGGATTCTTGGATCTGCGCGAACCAGAACCAACGAACAGGAAGTATTCTAGGATCGGCCTGAAATACTCCTTATAGCCTTGGAACGGGGATGCGGGATCAGAGTTGGAAACATCTTCTCTGATGTCTCCAGACTCTCTTAGTTTCCAATAGTTATCGATGATTGAATCCAATACTGCAATGTCAGCCCCCGTCTCACGGCATACTCTCTCGAACCCTATTCTGTTGGTGTGGTTGACAAGTGCCGAGTTTGCCCCATATGTTGACTTCAGAGAGTAACCATTCCCGTTGATGTATACATCGCTTTTGCAGGAGACGGGCGCTTTTTCAATCAGCATTTCTCCTGCGATTTCCATGATTTTACTTTCAGACCAGTTACTATCGACTGTCATGGTTTCGGTGAAGATGTCAGGGGCGGATTTGTATTCCTTCCAAAACCCTACGCTCATTATGGCCTATCCGTTGAAAATCTCGTTCCTGTCACGCATCTCGGTGAATCTTATTTTGACGAGAAGTTCGCCCTTCTCCCCGATGTTCATGCCACTTGCATAGCGGTGCAGACATTTATATAATGAGGTTGCTGGAACGAGCGGTCGCACGATTCAGAAGTTCTTCTATCTTATCGGCGCATATCTCTGGGTTTTTAGTTATTTCATTCCCCCAGAATCTTACTACAGTGTACCCAAGCCCAGTTAATTTCTGGTTTATTTCTTCATCGTGTCGCATGTTGTATTCTATTTTTCTGATCCAAAACTCTTTGTTTGTGCGGATGTTGTCTTTTCTGTTGCTCCAGTCATATCCGTGCCAGAATTCTGAGTCGCAGAAGACTGCTAATTTGGATCTCATGAACACTATATCTGGGTGCCCTGGAAGGTCTTTGCAGTTCTTCCTATATCTCAGGCCCCTTTTCCAAAGTTCATTTCTCAGGATGATTTCAATTTTTGTGTCCTTCGATTTGATAGCCTGCATATTTCTGCGGCGCTGTTCGGGAGTCAGTTTATCCATTGTAAACGAATCGGTATATACGGTTATACTGTTTGTCCACACAGTGAGCATTAATTCCCCATTTGACCACGAGTTTGACACTTACACAATCTGATCGATACAGCTTTCGCTGATGATCAGGCTGCGGGAGTTCACATTTTGCTGAAGTTCCCAGGGTCCGGAGGGGGCTTTCATCCTGAGAACGGGGAAACAATCACCGTATCCTTAAGAATCCGTGAATTGAGAGGTTCGAAGTTCGAATATATCCGGCGGAGCGAGTGTTTGTTATCGTAAGCCGTGGATTCGTCACCCTCTGAATGCGGTTTACATAGCATAAGCTGATGCCCTCATTCCGCATCGGACATCGGATCAGCCTTTGAACCCAAGCAGCAGTTCCGGGTCTAATCCAAAGATATCCGCATATTCCGACAGTTCCGATCCGGACCCTTCCGGCCCTCTGACGAACATACGGTCATTTCTGCGGTCGAATTCCACTTTGGACGTCGTCAGTTCCATGCCCAGACGGGAGGAGGTCTTCGACCTCCATCCCATTTCTCTCTTAAGCACAGCATCCATGATATTCGATACAAGCGTGATCATACCCACGACGAACATCATGGCGTTCTCTCTTTCCGGCGTGTGGATATAGACCCGGTCTATACCTATCCCGGACTTCATCAGCCGGAATGTGTGTTCGATGCGGTATTCCCCGAGGTAGAGTTTCAGGACCGTGTCCGCAGAAGCTCCTTTGCGGATGTCTGCAAGATCGCCTGCGGCGCGGGGAAGATTGGTCACCAGGACCTGCATCCCATGGTCCTTTGCCATCTTTGCAGCGCGTTCCTCGGAGAATTCCCATTGAACGTCAACGGTCCAAACCGTTTGTGTTCCCGGATCCGGAGAACCCTTCCCGGGACGTCCGCGCGCCGGACGTCTGATGCCGGTTTCCGTCGCTACCAGGCTGGGAACGAGATCGTACGCGGACTCTCCGAGTCCCTCAAGTGCGTCACGGTATGCTTTCTCCGCATCATGGGAACATGCGAATTTATCCCTGCAGAACCGGCCGAATGTCTTGCGAAGGTCGCGCTCACCCTGTTCTCTCAGGTATTGCAGGGTCCTTTCGCGCCCGTCCCCTATCGTGTATACGATGAATCTCAGACCCCTTCCGTTAATGACGGCATCCTCATCATACAGCTTTGCGCCGCAAACAGCTGCGGAAGCATCCATGCGTCCGCGGGCAGACTCGATCATATCTGCTCTGACCTTTCCCGCGAAGTTCGACGGACATTTGGAAACGAATCCGATGTCCATCCCGAACATCTTTTCCATGAGCCTGGAATTGACAAGTTTGCAATCGGCTATTACGGTAGTCTTAAGACAATCGGAATTCCGTTCCAGATATGTCAGCGTATCACTGTCCATGACGGAATCGGCGGTATTTCCGCTGTACGGCCGAAGATACCGTATTATTCCGTTATGATCGGTCACCGACATGAGGCTGTATTGTGCGAGATCGTTCCGTCCGTTCTTTGCGTTGCCTCCGAATGCGCTTACCGCTGCGCCCTCCGCTGCGCTGCCCGGCGGAGGAGCATACCACGTGAAGTTGGCGGCATCCATGAACAGGATGTCCGAGGAGAATCCGTATCTCGTCCGGCACATCTCCGAACAATGCCAAAGGACGTCTTCGCGGTCCATCTTGAAAATAGTGTCCAATGAACGTCTGAATGCCGATTCATTGAGGTTCTCATGACCCACTTTTTCTCCGAAAAGAAGATCCGTCGGTGCGGAATGGTAGAACAGACCGACATTCATCAGCGCATATTTTCTGCGCGAATCGAATACGGGGCCGAGCATGGCCTTTATTGCCATGCCCGGAGACAACATCCTCTGACCGCGGTCATAATCGGCAATGCTGTCTATGTACGCTCTGATCCCCGTCTCCTCCATCACAGCCATCGCCAATGCGCTGGCTGCGGGGATGCCTTCGTATGTTTCCTCTCTGAGATCTATCCTCATTTTTCCGCGATGCTCCCGTCCTTGCTCCGTACACCGATGCCGCAGTTGAAAGTTAGTAATATATGTTCAAACAATTTATTGTTTGAACTATAATTACTAAATAACGTTAAAATATATAACGGTGCCATATGGGCCGAAATTCTCGGACTATGCAGGTATATCTGCCCCGTCTGCAAGCCGTCTCATCTCCGTCACGGATTCCGGAAGGCTTCCCCGGCCGCCGCTTTCGGTATGTACATACGATCCTCCAGAATCATCTTGGTACCGGGGACAGGGATACCGAGACTCTCCATGAGCGTGCGGTTGCGTTTTGTTATCTCCAGTATCCTCCACTGTTCTCCGCACCCGACCGCGAGAATGTTGTCCATCGACTGAAGAGCGGTGCGTACAGG
>JAIRYF010000031.1 GCA_031267895.1 Candidatus Methanoplasma glyptotermitis | reverse complement strand
TATTCAGATATCTGGGGAAATTATAATTTCCCCCCCCCCCTGTATGGGCGGGCGGATGTTTTGGCAGAGGAAACGGTTCCTCTCGGAGGTTTGATATTCATAAGTTTTTCTCCTTATTGTATTCGCGCCAAGTGTACTGCGGCGCGCGTCTGCTGTATCCATAAACCTTGATATATAACATACGTACCTGCGAGTGTGTTCGACGAAATATCCTTAGTCATATGAACGCTAAGTTCGGCAGATGATCCTTTGAGATGATGTGTGACCGCCGTCATCTTATATTTCCGCCGGGCGTTGGTATATCTGACTGGAACACGGCAGAACACAACAGCCGGCCAACAAAATCATAAATACAGCCCAACCTTGGAATACACTCGGTTTTCAGCCGTCACTTGTATCGAATTCCGATTTCGATATCATGCAACAGATCTTTCGATTCTTTGTTTCCGCCGGACGATGCAAGTCTCAGCCATTTCATACCGTCTTCTGTGTCTTTTTCCACACCGAAACCTTCCAGATAGCAGATTCCGACATAATGCATAGCACCGCACATCCCTCTGAGAGCCGCATCAAGGAACCATTTAAAAGACAGCTCCGGATCCGCGGGGATGCCGGATGATCCTCTACCGTATATCATCCCGAGGCGTTCCATGGCAAAGGCGTCTCCCTGTCCGGCCGCCTTTTCGTACCACTCGGCCGCCTTTTTCAGATCTTCTTTCACGCCGATGCCGGTTTCGTAGCACACACCTGTCTGATACTGAGCATTCATATTGCCGGCAGACGCTGCATTTTTGTAGAGCCTGAAGGCTTTAACAGTATCTTTATCGACGCCCAGTCCCTCCTGGCAGAGGAAAGCGAGTGAGTTCCTTGCCTCGGAGTTACCCTGCATGGCAGCCTTTCCGAACAGATCGGCGGCTTTTTCATAATTCTGATCCACGCCGATGCCGTCCATGTACGCTGTACCTAAAAACAGCTGTGCGTCGCTTATCCCGGCCTCTGCGCCTTTTTCAGAGTATTCGATAGCTCTTTCGGCGGTCATGTCCGTATAGTCTCGGGACATGAACATTTTTACCAGCAGCGTCATTGCATCGACCTGTCCCTTTTCACAGGCTTTTTCAAGAAGTCTGAATCCTTCCTCCGGGTCCTGTACTGTCTCCCATCCGAACAGGCAGGCCATTCCCAGAGCGTACAGCCCGTCCGCATTTCCTTCGGCGGCAAGCTTTCTGACCTCTTCAAGATCCGCATCGACCTGCCCGCTGTCGGTCTCGAAAACGAAACTTTTCTTTTTTTCGGACACGGAGGTGTATCGAAGCAGGTCTTAAACAATTTACTTCGATTTCAGAGTTCTGAGATAATTTTCTGCTTCTCTGTACATTGGATATTTTCTCTCGTTTGTTCTGAATACGCAATCATGTGCCCTCTTTCCGGGCATGTATCCCTGTGCCAAGTGGAGGGATTCGTGATATACCACATAATCCAAAACATACTCGGGAACAGAGACATCATCCAATGCTGAGGATATCCCGACGACCCTCATGACCGGAGAACAGAAACCTATCTTCCGCAGATTCGGGTTTCTGGTCCATGAGAAAAAAGAATTGTCTATGCAGCACGGATCCAAAAGTCCGGAATCCAGAAGCCTGTCCAGGGATTCAGTCAAATCTCTTTCTTTTCCCATGGATTCACGGATGAGATTTTTGCTCCTTTTGAGATATGTCTTTCTGTTCCCGATGATAAATTCATCCGATTTTATCCAACCGAGATAAGTGCTGCCATATTGGGGCTTCCTTCCGGCAACAGTCCCGGCAACCGCGAATGAAAAATCCCTCAGTGCCTCGTCCGGAGCACCTGTAAGATAGTCGGAGACGCTCAGATCGATGTCTGTACCGGACTTTTTCCATGATATCTGGAATTCCTTCCGCGCACAGAACACGGCGGATCTCAGGTTCAGGCCGTTCTCCGAGACGGCCGGAGAAACGATTTCGAACAGACGTTCATCGGTTTGGGTCATTCCTCTTCGCCTTTTGTCCGAGCAATGTATCCTTCTGCTGCTGTTTCATCTGCATGGAGTGCTCCGATTTCAGATTCCTGCTGTTGCTGTAGTCTCTTCGTGTGTGATACATCATGGTAGACACCGTCGACGGAGTAGGTGTGAATATCTGAACCTGTTCCGGATTGGTTTTAAGTTCTCTGCGTACAAATCTGCTCAGTTCTTCCATATCCTCCTGGTAGCACCCCGGGTGGGCGGCCATAAAATAATACGTCAGAAATTGAGATTTCCCCTGCATTCTGTTGGAATCGTCGAACATCCTCTTGAATTCTATCAATATGTCCGCGCCGGGTTTGCACATGAGATCCAGCACGTGCGGCACCGAGTGTTCCGGTGCGAGCTTCAGCTGCCCCGATATATGGCTGCCGACTATCCGATCGACATAATCTCTGCCTCTGCGGTCCGCCATAACCATATCGTATCTGATCCCCGATGTCACCATTACTTTTCTGACCCCGGGAATCTCCGAGATCTTTTTCAGAAGAGATATCTGCCGGGAATGATCTATCGGAAGATGGGGGCATGGTGCCGGATAGAGACATTTCCTGTCTTTGCAGGCTCCTTTGAGTGCCTTCTTAGAACATTCTATCCCAAACATATTGGCGGTCGGTCCGCCCACATCATAGATTATTCCGTTAAATCCCGGCGATGAAGCTATCCTCTCAGCCTCCGACATGATTGATTCGTCGGACCTGGAAATGACCGTTCTCCCCTGATGAACGGATATTGCGCAGAACGAACATTCTCCATAGCATCCCCTGTGGGAAGTGATTGAATTTTTTATTGTTTCCATAGCTTTTACGCTGCCGTCCTTCAGATAGTACGGATGCACAGCGTTTTCATAATCAGACAGGCATATGCTGTCAAGCTCTTCCTGCATCAGGTTCCTCTGCGGCGGGTTCTGTATAAGATACCGATCGCCATGCTTCTGAAATATGCCTTTTGCGGTTATCGGATCGTTATTCTCGTAGAATATTCTAAATGCTTCTATGAAGGCATCTTTATTCACGGCGCATTCTTCGTACGGCGGCATTTCAGCATAACCCGGAGGAGGTTCTCTGTCTATTCTGCATACTCCCCTTATGCCGTCGGTATCCGTACCGTCTCTGATTCGCTGGGCAAGTTCCAAATTCGACAGTTCTGCCATACCGTAGGTGATGAAATCTGCCTTCGCATCGAACAGTATACTCCTCCTGACCGAGTCCGTCCAAGCATCGTATTGGGCGACTCTCCTCAGACTGGCTTCGATGCCTCCGAGCACGATCGGCCTGCCTTTGATGTATTTTTTGATCAGATTGGAATAGGCTATGCACGCACGGTCCGGGCGGCGGCAGTTCGTGCAGCCAGGTGTGAAATCATCGTCTTTCCTCCGCTTGCCAGTCGGGGTGTAATTTGCCACCATGGAATCGACCGAACCGGAAGTAACACTCCAGAACATCTCCGGTTCGCCCAGTCTTGTTATGTCTTTTCCCGAATCCGTATTCGGCTGACATATTATGCCGGTCCTGAATCCTCGGTCTGTAAGCCAGTGCCCTATGACCGATGCTCCGTTGTATGATGAGTCAATGTACGTATCTCCGGATACGATAATGACATCAAGAGCCTTCCAGCCTCTTTTTCTGACCTCATCCGCTGTAGTGGGAATGAACATCTGTATCTCTCAGAAACGGTATTCCATAACACAGTCGTCCATGAAAAAACCATTGCCGATGTCTAATTTTTCTTCTCTGACCGTAACGAATCCTTTGTGCATATAAATGCCAATCGCGAGTGCGTTGTTTTTGTTGACTCTGAGATAGGCTTTCTTCATCTTCATTGCCTTTCCTTTTTCCAAGACCTCGTTCAAAGCCTTCGAACCCAACCCCTTTCCGCGGAATTTCTTTGAGACATATACCTTACTTATGAAGAGAGAATCACCTTCCGGACGTATGCATATGTATCCTGCCTTCTCGCTGCATTCTGTGATAAAATAATACAGGCTGCCGTCTAGTATCTGCTGCCTGATCGCCTCTTCCGATTGGGTCAGATTCATTATGTATTCAGTTGCGTCTTTTCCAACTATCGAAGGGAAATAATCCATCCATATCTCTCTGGCCATGCGGGCCAGTTCCTTGGCTTCATCAGTATCACAAAACCTCATTTTCTGCCTTCTTTTATCTGATTTATGAACTTCGCGAGCCCTGACTCGAAATCCACTCCAAACCTTACGTCTGTGCCGGCATTCTTTGTCCTTAGTATGCTCCCCGCAGTGAAGTCCACGGCTATATCGTTTGCTTTTGTAAGATCGATTCCGTTCATCAGCGAAGCGACAACCGCAGACCCGAATATGTCGCCTGTGCCGTGATAGTATCCAGGTATCATGTCATGAAACGAATACGACACCGATCCGGTCTCGGTATTGTACGATGCCGCGCCCAGATGTACGTCGTCGCAGTGCACTCCGGTGAGGATAACATTCTTTGAACCTATCGATCCGAGTCTTTTCAGCAATCCTTCTGTGTACTCTCTGGTGTAAGGTCCTCTGATATATTCCTCTTCCAGAAGCAGAGTCGCCTCTGTTATATTGGGAAGTATGACATCGGCCTTTTCACAGAGCTTTCTCATACCTTTCGGGAAGTCTTTGCCGAATATCGGATACAGGTTCCCGCCGTCCGCCATCACAGGATCTACGATTGTAAGTGTGTTTTCGGAACCGAGGCTGTCGATTATCTCGGATACTATGTCTATCTGTTCGAAAGAACCCAAAAATCCGGTGTATATCGAATCGAATTCAATACCCAGAGTTTTCCAGTGATCCGCTATGGACAGGAGATCCTCCGTGAGGTCTCTGTATGTGTATCCTGTAAAACCTCCTGTGTGCGTGGAAAGGACAGCGGTCGGCATCACTGTGCATTCTGCACCCGAAGCGGATATTACGGGAAGTGCCACAGTCAGCGAGCATTTTCCGAAGCAGGATATATCGTGGATTGCGAGAACCCTCTTCTGAACCATACGGCAGGTAACGGCCGGTCATAATAATATGTTATGTACCGGCATCAGCGCGGATGCGGCGGTTCCCATACCCGACTGTTCTCTCCTAAGCACTGCGGCCGATAAGAAGTCTGCACATTTAGGTGCCAAAAACCAATAAATAACATCTCACTCATATGCACCCATGGATGGGGACACATTCCGCTGTATTGTTTCGGACAAGAACAGGCTGTACAAAGTCTTGTTGCCGATTCCGCTTGCTGTAATAATCGCCGCATTTATTTTAGGGCTTTTGAAAATCGTCGGGAGAGATGTGGCCTGGACGATGGTCACCGTTGCGTTTGCCGTTTTTATTGTATACATAGGCGAGACGTACATGTCCAAAAACAGAGATCTGTTCCGGAATGAGACTGACACGGAGATCGCCACCCGGGGAATACGGTCTAAGGGGTTCTTATTCCGTCTTGCGCTCTGGATCCCAATCCCTGTTCTGGTAATAGGATTTATTCTCTTTGAGATGAGAATAATATCATTCACTGACGACCTCATTGTGAAGGTCGCGGCTCTGGCTGTGTACTGTGCCGTCCTATTGTTTATCTTCACGAAGCAGAAAGATATCCGGTGTTCGGAGAGTGCAGAATAAACCGCAGTGAAAACAGACGTTTATATCTTGGGTAATTTCTAATATGACCTAACGCTGGATGCGCGTCGGTTCCTGAATATGCGCATCCAAAAACGATTTAATCTGCGGCAGTATTCGGTATATGTGGAATGCGAAAAAAAGCTGATAACCGCATTGCTGTCTGTATCTTTGCTTATACCGGCAGCCGTCGCGGTAGCAGCAGTTGCAACGAATACCTTTTCGACAAAAATGATGCTCGTTGTTTTTATGATGTTTATAATGCTGCCTCTGGCCGCAATGGGGGCATACATGTGGGCAACCGGTAAGGGTCAATGGGCTATCTCAGGATACAATACCATGCCGGAATCCAAACGGGAGTACTACAATGCCGAGAAGATGTCCAAAGATGTCGGCAAACTCACGACGGTCATATCTTTGGTCACTCTGGCAGGATTATGCATGACATTATACATTCCGCATTCTTTTATAGTACTCTTTATAATCATCGCCTTTGTTCTGGGTATCAGCATCTTTTTCGCATTCTCAAAAGGTGATAAATACCTGAAGGACCCGGCAAAGACTCCGCCGGCAGCAACAAAAAAAGAACGCAAGACACAGAAGATCTTGGCCGGTATATCCGTGGCTGTTGTTGCCGCCATATTAATTGCAGTCTTCCTCTTCATCGGATCCGGGAGTGTAAATGCATCTATGGATGACGAAAGACTTCATGTGGATGCACCCATGGTCAACAGCTATGTCTACTACGAAGATGTGCGTTCCGTCGATCTCAGAGAAAATATAGATCTTGGAATGCGGGTAGGCGGTTTCGGAGGCAGTAAGATTCTGAGCGGTAATTTCAATAACGGTGAGTTCGGAGATTATACTCTTGCATGCAATAAAGATGTGAAGACATACATTGTAGTGGAACACGGCCAGGGAAAGATATTGGTGTTTAATCTCGGATCTGCCGGCGAAACAGTCGGATTCTTCGAAGATCTGACGGAAAAAACTCACCTCTGACATATTGACGGTGAAATGACTCGTTGATCTCGGTGTCTGATGTAAAGGCCGCTGTACCCTTCTTGAGAGTGAAATTTAATTTCGGCGGACACCCGCCACTCAGATTTAAATCGGATGACAGCACTGAACTTGGACATGCCCTCATTCGACGAACATCTGGAGGCAATACTGGAGGACTGCAATGAGCGGGTCAACCGTTCGGAAGAGTCCGGAGGTTCCGCAGAGGAATACCTGGATGCTCTCATTGACAGAGGAAGTATTCTTTCGATGATGGAGTACTACACTTCGGCAGTATCCGATTTTGACGATGCAATAGAGATAATATCCAAGATCGAGCGGGAAGGGAGGGTGACAGATGCCGGAATGTACGTCCGCGCATTCATCTCAAGGGGCGAACTGCACGGAACGGAAAATCCCGAGCAGATGGCGGGAGATTATGCTGCCGCATCTCTGCGTTTGCATGAACTCGGAGATGGTTCCAAATACTACGACAGGAAAAAAATGATCAACAAATGTCTGGACTGCTGCGAAGACCTGATCGACGCGGGATACCCGGGTGAAGTGTCCGTATTTATAGATAAGCTCTATGTCATGCTTGCAGGACATGATGATAACTGGTCTAAGAACAGATACGTCGAGATGCTCAATCTGAGTGCCCAGGCGATGATCGGTATGAAAATGGATGATCGGGCGTTCGAGTTCTATTCCGACGCAATAGAAGAAGGCTCCCGTCTGCTGGAGAAAGATTCGCTCGAAGACTTGATGTCCCTGATCTTCCCATTTGTCTCAAGGGGAGACATAGAGCAGGAAAGAGGGCTTTTTGACCAATATTTCGCAGACAGAAAAGCGGCGATATCGCTGCTGGAGGAACTCATGTCTATGAACAAACTCGATGATGTACAATTGCTGTCAAAACTCCACCAAGATGTTGCCAACACATATCTGACTCTGAATAAGGTCAAAGAAGCGGAAGAGCATCTGATGCGCGAAGTAATGCTGAATATGGACGGTGCGGAAGAATACATCAGAGAATACACGGATCGGAACTGGGACTGACCACTTTCAGCATATTTGGGGACCTCCCCTAAGCAGTTTTAAATGGGACACGGCCCTACCGAGGTTTAATGGACAATGCATTCTGCAGGAATTGCGGCTCAATGATCTTCCCCCGCCAGAAGATCTGTAATTCATGCGGGCACAGCACAGCAAAACCGTCAGAGCAGGGTCTGATGAAGTTCATGGCAGCCGAACAGCCTCTGAAGAAGATGATAAAAGAGGAAATTCCCGAGGCTCCGTTCATGCCTTATGAACCCCGGGAGATGCAGCTTGAGATAATCGCCGATATAAAAAAGGCAATCGATGAGGGCAGACACATTGTCATAGAATCCGGAACCGGGACGGGTAAGACGATAGTATCCCTCTCAGCCGGATTAGAGCATGCAAAGAGAACGGACAAAAAGATAGTATACCTCACGCGGACGATATCACAGAGCGATCAGGTAATGAAGGAACTGAAAGCCATATCATCCATTAAACCTGTTTCCGGCATAATAATAACGGGACGGAATAAATCGTGTCCTCTTTTCATAAGAGAAGGTCTTGATGATCTGCCTCCGAATGTCCTTTCGCTTATGTGCGAGGAAAGAAAGAAAAAAAGTCTGAACGGATCTCAGGGGGGGTGCAGATTCTTCGACAGAACGAAGTCTGGAATCAACAATGTCATAGACTACTGCCTGAGGGAGTTCCCGACATCGGCGGAGCTTGATACATACTGCGAAAGATTCGGCGTGTGTCCGTATGAAATGAAAAAGATACTGATGAAAGATATGGATGTGGTCGTCGCACCGTATGTCCACATACTGTCAGAGGACATAAGGGAAAACTTCATAGCAAACCTCGGCGGAGAGAATGTAGCGTTTCTGCTGATAGTCGATGAAGCCCACAACCTTATAGATGCGGCGAGGGAGCAGGAAAGCTTCTCTATAACCTCCAACATGATCGAATCCGCAGTCAGCGAGTGTACCGCCACGAAAACAGCAGAAGTTCTCAGAGGCATAAAAATCGAAGATGCCGTAAAGTACCTCAAAAGTGCCGTCAGACAGCTGGCCACAGATAACATTTCCTTTGGAAAGACTGAATTCAGACTCGGCAGGGATGCGGTAGAAAACATGATCATGAGTCACTTCGGTATCGATAGAAGCGGTCTCGGCAAGCTGATCGAAGATATGATCAAAGTGGGAGAGGACCGCATGGGTGCTATGGCGGAGAACGGCAACTACTCTATCTCGGAAATATATACTCTCGGAATCGCACTGAAAGATTGGGTCATGTCTGACAGCGACAGGTACATACGGTCCGTGAAAACCTCCGGAGACGGAGAATACCTTTTTGCCGCATGTATTGACCCCGCAGATATCGTTGCATTTATGCAGGAACAGAAGGGTGCTGTTCATATGTCAGGCACACTTCAGCCTCTTGAGCAATATTACAAAATAATGGGTCTTCCGAGGAACACCGTTGCCAGAACATATCCCTCGCCGTTTCCGAAGGAAAATCGATCGGTTGTGTATGCGGATGATGTCACTACCAGATACGAAGATATAAACCGCGATCCGTCCATGGTTACAAGGATAGAAAAGAAGATATCAAGACTGTGCAATGCTGTCGACAGAAACACTCTGGTTTTTTTCCCATCATACAAAATGATGAAGAACATGCGTCCTTTTCTCGAAAGAGACATACCAAAGCCGCTGTTCTGGGAGGAGTCGGGACAGCAGAAAAAGACTATGAAATCACTGGACACATTCAGGAAAGGAGTCAACGGAGTATTTTTCAGCGTCATAGGCGGATCGGTCGCCGAAGGCATAGATTTTCCTGGAGAGGAACTGTGTTTCACAATAGTGGTGGGCATACAATATCCCCCGCCGTCTCTCGAACACAGTGCTATGTCGGAACTCTTTGACTCGAGGTACGGTCCCGGAATGGGATGGAAATACACCAGCGAGGTCCCGGCCATAAGGAAGATCAGGCAGGCAATAGGCAGGATGATCCGGACCGAGACCGATTATGGCATGGCAGTTATACTGGATCGCAGGATATCAAAATACCAAAGACAATTAGAGGCAACGCTGTCCGAAGACCCTGTCTCGGATGCCGCAGAATTTTTCTCCAGGAGATGGCGGTGAACGGTAACATGTCCGCATCGGACCTCGGCACGAAAACCATAGATTCGAACATAGGGTCGGATGCCGCGTGACCGTAGCGAAAGCCGTTTACGACATGAAACTATGGATGATACTGGGAATCGTCTGCGCGTTCATCATAGGTCCTGTCGGAGACATATCGTCCTCAGTTCTGGTCATCGTTCTGATAATACAGATGACCATATCGATGGATGGTTTGTCTTTTAGTGCGGAAAGTATCAAAAACAACAAGAGGCCCGTACTGTTCTCCGTACTCGCATGCTTCGGCATATCCACGGCCGTCACGCTGCTCGTCGGTTTGTTCTTTATTACATATCGCCCGGAGATCTGGAACGGATGGGTTATACTCGCGGCCGTTCCGTGTGCAGTATCCGTTGTGACGATGTCATTCCTGGTCCGGGGAAACACGACCATGTGCGTTCTTTCTCTGGCGGCGATATACATCATCGCACTGTTGCTTACGCCGCTGATTATACTGGCACTGATCGGAGAGTCTGTAAGTATAATCAGGGTATTCCTCTATGTGCTGTTATTTGTGGCTGTACCAATGGCCGCATCCGTGCCTATGAAGAAGGTGAAAATCGGCAGAAACATCAGAGTCGTATCGATAAATATCATGATATTTGCTATGGCAGTACTGTCGCTCGGTCAGAACAGAGAGTATATTTTTTCCGAACCATGGACGGCAGTTTTGGTGATACTTGCCTGTTTCATCCGTATATTCGCTGTGGGTTTCGTGATGCTTTATATTCTAAAGAAATGCGGCTCCAGCAGAGACAACAGCATGGTTTATATTCCCATGGCGGTCTGGAAGAACTCAGGTCTTGGCATTGCACTTTGTTTGGCAGCAGTGGGAACGGCTTCGGAAACGGCACTTCCTTGTGCGATATCCATGCTCATTGAAATGCTGTGGTTCGCTGTCGTAACAAACCGCATTGAAAAATCTTGGCCGGTCAGCAGAGATACCTCTGTTTCGGTGAACGGTTGAGTTAAATAGGACCAATTTATTGCTGATCCAAGCGGAGATAGCTAAGCCTGGCCCACGGCGCCGGTCTTGAAAACCGGTGGTGTTTCACCCCGGGAGTTCGAATCTCCCTCTCCGCGCCTTCTGTGCCTAGCCAGACGGTCCGATCTTGAAAACACCGCAAGCCCGGCTCTGGTGAAACCATCCTTAAAGCGAATACCCTCATCAGCCTGTGAGTCTCCTGATATCGTAATCTATGCATATGAACGGTACTTGATAAAATACACACCAGGTGCAACCCCGGATCCATAAACTTGATTGTCCCAAAATACACGGATCTGAAGATATCAGATGAACACCTCAGCGAAATGGAATCCCGCATACACCCTTACTCCGATATTGTCATAGTGCCGCGTTGGGACGGTATTACCAACAACAGCACAACACTCCGTGAGGATTTGTGGTTGTTGACATCCCGGTACATAGAAGAAGTTCGCATATTGAACGGGAAGATGATCATGGGTAACATCCCCGTCAATCTTCCGTCCACATACATAGATTGGTTGGTGGACAAATATCTGAATGACGGTGTTTCATCTTTTTTGATAGACTATAACAGCCGTGCCACCAGGGGACAGGCCAACATTGTGAGAAGCATAAGTAAAAAACTGGAGGATGCCGAACTCTACGACGAATCCCTGCTGTTCTCAATTAACATGAGAAAAACGCACGACATAGGGGGGATCTCACCGGCAGATGATCTTCTCGCGTTCACCAATGGATTGGATATCCTCGGAAATCTCCACATAGGCGGCGGAGACGGAGAAGATCACGGTCCTAAAAGGGTTAAAGCGTTCAACAGAACAGAATATACATACGATACCTGCGTGGGCGTCCTCGAATCCGTGGCCAAAGAGATCAAGATCGCCAACAGCATCCAAAAGAATGAAGAGACTGCAGCCATACGCCACGCGATCTCCGAAAAAGGAACAGCATACGATCTTCTGAAGGAGAAGGTCGGCGCGCAGGAATATACCGCAAATGCCGGATCTCGTCAGAGCACGTTATCGTTTGGATTCAATACGTGAAACCGACAGTTCATAGCGGGCACCATCGAAGGGTCCCGCAGGAAGATAACCTGAATCGGATAGTTTGCTTACAACTGACAGCGTGTCCGCCCACAAGATTTTGCCGGCCATAGGAAATTTATCTCTGAAGCTATTCAGCTGAATGAGTCTGCTCATTTTCCCGGAAGCCTTTTTGTCATCACTGACGATAACCGTTTTGTCATTATTGGTTCCTATGTAGAGGGCCGCCACCATAGATGACAGCTCTCCGTCACCCATACTCAGAAATGATACAGACATGTCATTCATGAGATCCTTCTGCTACTGACTGAATCCGAACACCGACACACATGCCGGTATCGGCCGCGGCATCTTCCGAGTGTACTCGGATACCACATGCTCCATCATCACAACCTTGTATTTCTCAAGCCTGACTGCGACATCGCAAGACTTTATGGCCTCAAAAATATTGATTGCTGCACAGGTATCAAGTATTTTTACCGACGGCATCAGGTACACTTCTGACTCACAAGGTCCATATACTCTCTTATTTCCATGTCTGCAAGTTCTGCTCCCCTGGCCACGGATATTTTCTCGGATTTGACCATTCCAAGTGATATTTCAACCCTTTTTTTGAAGATATCATCCTTAGCCACAGATTTTGAGGACATGTTCTCGTTCTTTCTTACATCATCGGTATATATGAGCAGCAGAAGTTCTTCCCACGAGAGGGAGCAAACAAACTCCACTATCTCTTTGATTTTGAACCCCGCCAACTCATTTGGCGGTGTGATTGCATCGACTGCTTCTTTCATGTCCGGGGATATTCTGATAACTTCGGACCCTGAACTCTTCTTCAGATACCCCCAAAATATGAGATCTTCTCTCCAGTCATCCACCATGTCACTGTATGGTCCGTAGTGATATGCCCTGAACTGTGCATCTTCGGGTTTTCGGCCGAGAGCTTTGAAAATCAGATATATGATCTTCTGGAAGTGAGTCTTGGTGGGCACTCCCTTCGTAGCCTTATTAACAGCATACAGTGCAAGTATGTGCGGCTGGTCCAATTCTTCGATCGTTACCGATGCCATGTATCCATTTCCCCCTGTGCCCCGTGTATCCTCGCAACGTGGTATTGTATTTCAACGTTGCCTTACTGGTTAGCGCATGATTCTATTCGGATATTATTATTTTGAACACAAAGACAGCATCGAACGTAATCCCCTGAAAGAAACATCATGATATTGCTTCAGCACTGGTATTCCCGTCTTCAGATGATCATCGTATATCCTATTGCTTCTGCCCGAGAAGTATGTCGGAATATCCATTCCTTCTGCACACACCGATCCCGTCCCAGGCGGACCTTTCGAACAGAGCAGCCCGCCGTGGGAGTGAAATGGACAGCGGGAGGTTAACCTATGGTTTCAGCCGCAGGTCCGTTAACCATATATCAGAATAGTACGGTGCCGCTACATGAACGAAACACTGGGCAGCATATACGAACGGTCGTCTGTAAGGAAATACAAGTCGGAAAAAGTTCCCGAGAATGACCTCAGGGAGATACTGAAAGCAGGATTCTGTGCCGCCAACGGAATGAACCGCCAGGCGATCGAATTTGCGGTGATGGAAAACGCGGGTTCCATATTCAAATACAGCAGAAAAATAATATCCAAGCTTGCAGAAGAAGCGAGACATTCGGGAAATTCGAATCCTATAATCAACAGAATGGCAGAAGACCCTGCAGCGGACATATTTTACGGTGCGCCGGCAGTGATATTCGTGTTCGCCGGTCAGAATGCCATTACGCCTGTGGAAGACGGTTCTCTTGCGGTTGGAAACATGATGCTTGCCGCCCATTCGATGGGATATGGTACATGCTTTATAGGATTTGCAGCGGGACTCGGGCACGATACCGAGTTCCTTGAGGAGTGCGGCGTGCCCGCCGGACATCGGTACGTTGCGTGCATGATAATAGGCAAACCGGACGGCAATATCGAAAAACATCCGCGTTCGGACGTGAAGATAATCAAGTGGATCAAGTGAATGCATGAAATACGCCGAGGTTCGTTCCGGTAAATTTCTGGAGAGACCGAACAGATTCATTGCGTACGTCGAGACCGGCGGAACAGTCGAAAAATGCCACGTGAGCAATACCGGCAGATGCAGAGAGCTGCTGGTGCCTGGTGCCGATGTTATTCTTTCTGTGTCCCGTAATCCGAATCGCTCCACAAAATATGATCTTGTCTCTGTATACAAGGGCGGCATGCTCGTCAACATCGATTCGCAGGCCCCGAATAAGGTTGTCATCGATCAGATCAGAGATATTCCCGGGTTCGAGAACGCGGATCTGATCCGACCGGAGTACAGTTACGGATCTTCAAGGATCGATCTGTATGCGGAAGAAGGCAGCAAAAAAATGCTGATGGAAATAAAGGGAGTAACACTGGAAAGAGACGGTCTCGCACTTTTCCCCGATGCCCCTACGGAACGCGGGCTGAAACATGTCGGGGAACTGAAGGACTCACTGAAAGAGGGATACGAATCATACATAATGTTTCTTGTTCAGATGCGGGGTCCGGAGGCTTTTTCGCCTAACTATGATATGCATGAGGACTTTGCCGCTGCGGTCGAGCAGGCCTGCACAGAAGGGATGAAAGTGCTGGCGTACGACTGCGTAGTAACCGAGAACTCAGTATCTCTCGGAGAACCCATAGATATCCGATTCAGAGGTCACTCGTAATCAATTTCGGAAGATACGGCTCTGTCTCTTTCTTTGCTGTCTTCCTCAAGCATGCCCTGTACAGTCCCGAGATATCTTGCCAGGGCCTTTTCTTGATCATTGATCATCTGGTGCACAAGATACACGTTCTTGAGTGCCGGGGGTGCATCTATGAACTTCCCCCCTTCGGACTCGTCCCTGATCATATTGACAACGATGGACTTCATCGACTTCGTACCGGCCATAGTCCGCTGATATCCCATGACCGCACCCAATGCCGATGCGCCGTACGATGTCGCGTTTATGTAATCCATCGCGGCATTGCACAGGTCGGAGTATGCATTAAAATCGACATCCTCGACCAGATGGGTGAATTTATCATGAAGTTTCTCCTGATAGAATGCATATACCTCGATCTTCGATTTTTCCACATCAGATATGAGTTCGGACGGTCCGAACATGTCCTTCATATCTTTTATCGTGAACTCGGCATCTATTTTGAATTTCCTGACTTTCCTGTCGTTGGGAGTTATTACCATGTTCTTTCTTACGATGTACATGTCAATGACGGGCTGGATGATCTTGTTGTGACGTATGATCGCATTCCTTTCTTCGCGTCTCTTCTTCTTCTTTTCGCTGTGAGCACTTATGTTATCCAGTATGATGACTGCAAACAGCAGGGCCAATACACTGCTCATCACTCCCTGTAAAAGAGCCCAAACATCTGGTAACCTGCCTGCCGCGGTCAGAATCAGACCAATGAGAGCCACAAACCCTATGATTGCAACTATCAACAGGATCAAAAGTCTTGATTTATGAACCTTTTCGATCCTGTCCGACGGCTTACCGCCGCGGCCAATGCTCAATATTTTTGAATCTTTCAATTTTCCGAATGTTTCGGCCACTTTCAAATTGGGGATCCTCATCGTACCACGCTGTCTGTTCCTATAACATCTCGAATCAATTTTTGTGTTTCGTGCACTGTTCCCACAGTGTTGACCACATGTATCTCGCACTTTGAAAGGAACTCCGAGAAAAATTCCGTCCTTATTTTGTTTTTATGAGGGGTTCTAATGATTTGATGAGGATTGCACAGATCATTGGCCAGAAGATATTCCAACCCCTCTTCCTTTGTAAGCTTCCTGATCTGAACCGGATCATTCTGATCGCGTTTGAGGAGGAACACATACCTTATCTTTGTCATCGATATTACTGATGATTCGCCCGCAATCCATCTGATATTGGCTATCCCCCTACCCTTATTATCAAAATCCACATGGCTGATGAGAGGTCTGTACTCCTCCCACACGTCTCCGATATCTGCATCGATATAGCAATTTTTCTCGGATGCATGGGCCATCGGTCTGCGGTTTCCGAGCCTGACAAAGTACCAATCATCGGATATGAGACAGGCATCGTCCATTCTGAGCAGTCCCCAGGAGTGCGTTGTTTTTCCGGCCTTCGACGGAGCGATGAGCGTCACCCCCTTTCCGTCTATGTCAAGAGCCGCACCGTGGACGGAGCAGATACCATGACTCTCCTCCAGTATGCTGCCGGATATTCCCAGTGCTATGCTTTTTATCCATCCGTAATAATCAAAATTGAACAGAAAGGCTGTGTTGCAGGACGGTTCAAGAAGGACGGTCGTCCCGTATGATTGATCGTTTACCGAATATATTTTGACGTGAGACCGTATGCAGTCGGACATACAATAAAAGTTATCCATCCACATTTTCAGGTGATTTCGGTCCTCGGTAAGGAATTCTACACAAAGGCCGAAGATATCCGCTTTGGAGGAGTAGGCCTTGAGATCCCTGTACTTCCGGCACAACTCGGCCGATTTGTCGGAATCTATCAGTTCTACGTCGTAGCTCATAGTTATCGGGGGTATATCGGGGTATTCATATATTACTGGATTCAATCGAACGGTTTTTCTCCGGCCTGCACGGAAACTGTTCCGGCCGGTACGAAAATATAATTCTGGTGCTTCTCATTTCAGAGCCGGCCGCAGCAGCAGAGACTGTTTCCTTTATCGGATAAACCGGACAATTGATGCAGGTCCTGTGACCGATGGAAAGGTACCGGCGATCTTCGGGCCAGTCTTGCCGAAATAAGTGACGAAAGCATCCGGAATCCTTCACATGATGTAATATCGGGTACAAAATAACTCACAGCAGTTTATACAGATTTCAACAGAGAGACTAAAATACAAGCTTATAAGAATAATTATTCAGATATTATTTGAATATATCCCATATTTTAGCTAAATTAAGTAAATATTATTCTATTATGAATATAACTGTCAATTGTTCATAAATACAATAATCAGGATCATAATGCGAATAGTTTCGATAAACAGCGAGGAATAGAAATGAGTAACAGCAACTATGCCGGCAGGGCGGGAGAGACTGACATCAAGATTGAAGCCATTGATGTCAGGAAGACCTTCTCTGCACGCGGAAACGGGAGAAAGGATGTTAACAATCTAACTACAGATGCCCTGGGGGGGTTGAATCTCTCCATTTCCCGCGGCGAATTTCATGTTATTCTGGGACCCAGCGGATGCGGCAAGTCCACATTCCTGGATCTTGTAGCCGGATTGACCACGTCCACAGACGGAACTATTCTCATCGACGGGAAGCCTGTCACAGGTCCCGGACCCGATCGGGCGACGGTGTTCCAGCAGTATGCCCTGCTTCCCTGGAGAACTGCTCTGGGAAATGTAGAGTTCGCTCTGGAGAACCTGGAAAAGGACTCCCGGAAACGGAGGGAAACGGCAGTCAAATACTTGGACCTGGTGGGACTCGGGGACTTCTGCGGGCATTATCCCTTCGAATTGTCCGGAGGCATGAAACAGAGAGTGGCCATAGCCCGCGCCATGGCCGTCGGTCCCGAAGTACTGCTCATGGACGAGCCGTTTGCCGCAGTGGATGCCCTGACCAGAGAGATTCTGCAGCACGACCTGCTGAGAATCGTTTATGAGACGGGTAAGACGGTTCTGTTTATCACCCACAGTATTGACGAGGCAGTGTTTCTGGCCGATCGGGTATCAGTCATGACCGCACGCCCCGGCACTATAAAAGCGGTAGTCCCTGTCCTCCTGACAAGGAACGAGCGACTGTCCGATGATATCAAGGTGTCGGAGGTCTACACCGGCACAAGACACAAGCTGTGGGAACTTCTGAAGGAAGAGGCTGCCAAGGCCGGCGTGAGTGGTTGATATGGAAGCGGCTGCGAATGCTGGAAGGAAGAATGCAAGTCTGAATCCAGTCAGATTTCTGGCCAGGATAGGCTTGAAGTTCATCCATATATTCGGTGCAATCGTTGTGTTCCTTATAGTATGGGAACTTGCACCCGGCTTGGGAATCGTCAACCCGGTGATCATACCTACGCCGAGTGTAATCTTCGATAAGTTCACGGAATTGGCACTCAACGGCGTGTTGGCCGAAAATATCTTTATCAGTCTGAGACGCGTGGCCATAGGTTTCGGCATCGCTATAGCTGTGGCACTGCCCATGGGATTCCTGCTCGGAGGATGGTTCAAGACAGCAGAAACAGCTGTGAACCCCCTGCTTCAGGTTGTCAGCCAGGCTAATCCGTTTACCTTGTTCCCGGTGTTCATAACCCTGCTGGGTATCGGAGAGCTTTCAAAAATCAGCATTATCTTCTGGGTGTGTCAGTGGCCGGTTCTGTTCAATACCGTCACCGGAATAAGGAACGTTGACCCGACACTGGTCAAAATGTCACGGTCCCTGGGAATGAGTAAATTCCAGATGTTCTACAAGGTATTGCTGCGCGGTGCCCTTCCGTCGGTATTCACAGGCATCAGGATGAGTGCGGTATTCGCATTTTTCATGCTTATAGGTGCCGAGATGATAGGTGCCAGTTCCGGCCTGGGATACATGATATTGCAGGCACAGGCAACCTTCCAGATGCCCAAAATGTGGGTGGGGATCGTGACCGTTGCGCTGCTCGGAATGGCCGTGAACTTGGCCATCCTGTACTTGGAGAAGAGGATATCCGGAAGAAAGGAAGAGATTGCAATCTGATGGCAGAACAGAAAAACTAGATCATTAAAATGAAAAAGAAAAAAGACAAAGAACAAAAAGGAGCATGACAGAAATGACAGAAAAGAAAACAATGGCAATAGCGGCAGCAATCGCAGTTTTGGTGATTGCGGCTGCTCTGATAGTATTCGTATTGCCAGAAAAGACCGAGTCCGATGGGTACACCATCAAAGCCAATGTCACCAAAGACTGCACCGGAACGCCATACTACGTAGGAACGGATATAGGGTATTTCGATGCCCACAATATCGATTTCAGAGATGGCGGAGGTTTAGACTACGGACTGCAGCCGGCCGCACTCATCAGCGGACAGAATGACATCTACGACGGACACCCGATCACAATCATAAACCTGCTGAAGGCAGGGGCCAAGGTCAAGGGAGTAGTCCTGAGCGGAGCGGAGCCGGCAGACGGAGACATCAACAAACAGCACATGCACTGGTTGGTCGACAAGACCAGAAATGACGGAAAGGTCATCGATTCTATCGATGACCTTATGACTATCGGCCACAAACCTAAGATTGCCGTATTGGCAGAAGGTGTATGCGCCGACCTGGAGGTCAAAGTGTGGCTGGACAACAACGGGTATGACGTGAGTCAGTTCGAGATAGTGGTTCTGTCTGACCCGTATCAGGAGGCTGCCCTCCAGAACGGAAGTATCGATGTGGCCGTCCTGCACCCGCCGTTCTACGCTGCTGCCGAAGATCACGGTGATGTGAAGATCATTGCCACCAGCATGGACACTCTCGGACAGTATGCAGGCGTTTCTCTCCTGGTGTTCACAGAGGAGTTCATAGAGGAGCACCCGGAATCGGTGAGACATTTCATTCAGGCATACAAGGATGCCGAAAGATGGTCCAACGACCATCCTGCGGAATCCGGGAAGCTCACCGCAGATACAATCGGCCTGGATAGTGCTGTCCCTCACTGGTTCAGTTACAGCGGCGCAATTTCCGATGCTGACATCCAGCCGTGGATAGATGCCATGGTGAAGTTCGGTCTTCTGGAAGAGGGCGAATTCAAGGCTTCAGATCTGTACACCAAAGAGTTCAGCGATCTATGGAAAGACCCCAGCACCCCTCAGCCATTGGATCCCTTTGGCTCCGAGACCAACCTTAGGTACAACTGGCTCGGCTCGGCTTCTGAAGGTGTCGATCCGACTGCCGACGAAACAGATCGCAGTGCACACCCGGAGATCGCTGATATAACAAGGCTTCGGGCGGTATTCAGGACGGAGTGATATTCGGGCCGGAGATACAAACAGCAAAACTTCAAAGGTATCAGAGGGAGGGTTTCGGCCCTCTCCTCTGTACTCACTATTTTCAGCACCTTCGCTGTGATGACAAATAATCACATTTTTGCATAAACGGACACGGTTTGGGTATGACAGATATAACGAAACGTATCGGAACAGCAGAGAGATTCCGTTTGTTATTGGGAGGTCTGTCTGTTTCGGTGTTCCTTATAATCTGGCAGATCGCTCCCGAAACAGGGTTGGTAAGTTCTGCAGCAGTATCCGCACCATACGATGTGATGCTGGAGGCTGCAAGGCTTATACGGTCCGGCGAACTGGTTGACAACATAGCCATCTCAATGGGCCGCATTCTGTCGGGCCTCTTCCTGGCCATAGGTGCGGCGGTGCCTCTGGGCTTTCTGCTGGGAGGGCAGTTCAGGATCGCGGGGAAGGCCGTTAATCCTCTTCTCCAGCTGTTCAGCTGGACCAATCCGTTTGCCATGCTTCCGGTTTTTATTACTGTTCTCGGACTGGGCGAGGTGTCCCGCGTGGTCATGATTTTTTGGGTGGCCGTGTGGCCGGTACTGTTCGGTACCATCACCGGCATCGGCAATGCCGATCGGGAATTGGTGAAGATGTCTCATTCATTCGGACTCAGCAAAGCGCAGATGTTCGAAAAGGTACTGTTGCCTGGTGCTCTGCCGTCTGTGTTTTCGGGTATCCGAGTTGCAGCACTGTTTTCTTTCTTTGTCCTTATAGGAGCGGAGATGATAGGCGCAGGTTCCGGTCTGGGGTACATGATAAACAACGCCTGCCCCCTCCATTCCGCACATCAGCTGGACAAAATGTGGGCGGGGATCGTGACGGTGGCTATGCTGGGCGTTCTGATTAATTGGGTAATCACGGGAATTGAGAGACGGTTTTCATACCGGAAAGAAGATGGGAGGCAGAAGGAACATCAATAAAACACAGCCTGATTATTCAGGAAACCGAGCCGCAACGGATTTGCATGCCGGCCAGATATAATATGTAATTTCATATATCGGCTATTGCATTCAGAGCCTGCCGTGCGCAGGGAACACTCTCGCAGACAGAGAATGAGACAATGACAGACAAAATAATTCTTTACTCTTCAAAACTCGGTAAAACCAGAAAGATAGCCAAGTACATAGCAATGGAACTAAAGGCAGATTCGTTTGATCTCAAAAAACAGACGGCTATCGACCTATCTGAGCACGATTGCGTGATATTCGGTACCGGCATACGCGCAGGGAAACCATACGGTGCGATCGTTAAATTCCTTGAGGACAACAAGACTCAGCTTCAGGGAAAAAATACATCGCTGTTTATCTCGTGCAAGTTCTGCGGCACGAAGGGCGATGAACAGCTGAAGAAAGTCTCCGAACAGCTTGGCATATCCAATGCATCATATTTTGCAGGAAAAGGCGAAAAAAATGAGGAAGGATTCATCAAAGAAATCGATGATTTCATAAGAAAGATGTCTGCATGAACTCATATCTTGTTCTTATCGCTGCCGTTCTGTATGCAGTATCCAACGGCACAGCCTTTGTCATGTACTGGGCCGACAAGAGAAGAGCGGTCGAAAACAGGTACAGAATCAGAGAATCAACACTGCTGACTGCGGCATTGTTCGGTCCCTTCGGTGCATTTGCAGGAATGAGGAGATTCAGACATAAGACTCGAAAGACCAAATTCAATTTAGTTTATCTATTAGTCATGTTGCACGCGGCCCTGATATTGTTCCTTGTGCGGGAGTTCTTTGTCTGATGTCAGAATGTGCTTCTGATATCAGTATCTATATTTTCTCTGCCCAGAAGAAGAACTCTGCTGTCAGGCCTCTCTCGGATTATGGACATGCCCGTAATATCTCCCAGTTCAGACGAGAATTTCTTAATTTCTTCGAAAGAAGGCATGGATGTCAGCGATAGCCTCTGCCGAGATGCACCTACGAAGACATAGCCTTTCGGCTCTATCAGGTCCGGGTCTGCTTTTCTGTCCAATGCACCGTATTCATCTGTCCACCCTAAATTGAGACCATTTACGAGAGTGTGTCTTATCACGGTTCTCGTATCAAGCGACGGGAATAGTTCAAGCGTACGCATGATTCTTTCCCAGCCGCCGCTTATTTTCGGCCTGCACACTTCTCTGTACAGATTTTCGTTCGGAGCCGCCAAAGTTACGTACAGCTGTCTTGGGAGTTCGTCCAATGCTGCAAGCTGTTCCGGATATGTCCCGTTAGTGACCAGAAATGTGGTCATATTTCTCCTGTGGCATTCTCCGATGAAATCAGAAAGATACGGGTACGTTATGGGTTCCCCTGCAAGCGATATCGCAACCTGGTCCGGATTGGATGCCTCTTCGAACATTTCCTTCGAACATCTGGAATCTCCTTTGAATCCGGATATAAGCATCCTTTGATGCGCAATGAGGGCATCTAACATTTCTTTGGGTTCCGCCCAATCTCTGACTTCAAAGTCTTTTTCCTGTACTCTCCAGCAAAAACTGCATTGGTGGCTGCATTCATTCATAGCAGGTGTCATCTGGAGACATCTGTGGCTCTTTATCCCGTAAAAATCCTGCTTATAGCAGTGGCGGCCGTGTACCAGACTCTCTTTAAGCCAGTGACACAGTTTCACCGAAGCGTGATCTTTGTACAGACGGTATTGTTGTTTTATCAGCAGCTCCCGGTATGAATCGTCCATCAGGTCCCCCTCAGAAATCAAACAGGTTGCTTTGCGGTTTCCTATTGGCTGTATCAGGGACGGAGATCTGCGGCTGCACATCGAATTTTTCGGAAATCCGAGGTTCCGATGCAGCCTGCAAAGCCTCTTTCACAATTTTGGAATCGATCCTGGACTCAAGCAGAAATCCAAGTTCTTCTGGTTCAAGGCCAGCTTCTTTCACCAGCATTACTCTGATTCCGAGACTGTTCCGCGCCATCTCTTTCAGAGGTTTCAAAACATCTGCTCCGACTCTTTTTGTAGATGTGTGGAGAAGACAGGCGATCTTCAGACAGAGTGATGATTTCAGTGCCCTGGTTGATCTGGATCTTGACATCTTTGAGAGGTACTGTGGGAATCTGAGTCTTTCACGGGATACTCCTTCACTGAATTTCGATACTGCTACTCCTGCTGTCATCATATCGCTCGCATAGGACCACAGTCCGTAATATTGGCGTCTGTGAACTCTCCCAAGAAAAACATCCGCTCTTGCGAGCTTCTCGTATCCTCTGACGAGGTCTCCCGGTTCTTTGTATTCGTACGGAAGGTTTTCGTCGATCCAAAGTATCGCAGTCTCGGGATCTGTATCGGTCTCTGACAGTATCTTTTTGGCTCCGAATGGGTCTCCGTCTCTGAAAATCTTGGCTAAAACTGCGTACATATCCTTCTTTACGATCCTCTCCTGCAGTTCTTCTGCCGAGGCTAAACAGATCGAATCATTTCCCTGAGACAGCGATTCCAGATCTCTCACCGCCGCTCTCATGTCTCCCCCGGCGTTCTCTGCGATTGTTTCCAACACCGCATCTGCGGCTTCCAAGTTTTCCGCATCGGCGATCGTCCTGAGGGCACCGGCAATTGATGCCTTGTTTGGTTTTCTGAATGTTATCTGCACCGTATCTGCGCTGACGGCAGAACTCTTTTTAGACAGCGAATAGAAGTCGTTAACTATCAGTATCACGGGCTGTTTTGTCGTTTTGATTAGTTCGCCTATGGCCGGAAGGGCACCTCTGTCGGCATTTCCGAAGAGGTTATCTGCTTCATCAAGGACTATAAGTTTCTTTCTGCCTTCCCTGCTGCCTCTGTACTGTTCATCCGTTCCCAGAGAATTGAAATATGAACCTCTCAGAGCCACTTCTCTGATCGCACTGCCCGTTCTCTGATCGGATGCATTCATCTCGACTATGTCCCACCCCATATCGTTGGCGAGGGCTTCCGCAGAGGATGTTTTTCCGATACCGGGTGCCCCCATCAAGACCGCGGCACGCTTCCTGGGGATCCCGTCGGCCCATGACCTTGCCCAATCCTCCAATTCTCTGACGGCTGATGGATTGCCTTTGACCGCCGAGAGGGATTTCGGCCGATATTTCTCTGTCCAATCTTCCGTCATGGTCTTATTCGGCGGTCTTTCGGGGCATAAATGCCAACACCGCGGCCTCCATCAGCTGCAACAGGAAGATGAATGTCGAAACTATTCCGAACAAAAGATTTGTCCAGAAATTAAGTTCTAATCCTCCGAATTCAATATAATACATCAGTGCGGACAGCATCAGAAAGAGAATGCCTCTGGACCATTTCCTGAAGTAGATGTGGCCGAGACCGTATATGCTGAAAAATCCCGGTAAGAACCCCATAACACCTGGTATCAATGCCAGCAATATCCCCACCCAACCGTACTTCGTCATTTTGGGCATGAAAGTTATTGTCTGTGTCCGGGATATCGGTTCTCCGCAGTGCCGGCATACCAGGTCGTCAGACGAAAGCTCCGCGTTGCATGATGCGCATCTGTCTTTATCCGGAGGCACGAATCTCCCGGAATCGTCCAGACATATAGTGCTGTCTTTTTTCCTTCCGCATGAATAGCAAAATTCAGAACTTTCGGGGATCTCGCTCCCGCATTCAGGGCAAATATATCTCGTCTTTATCCCCCCATTCGTTCACTCAAAGGTGCATGTGGTACGACCCGTCACTGCATTCAACCTTAATAGGCTCATCGTAAAGATCACTCATCTTGTCGGAAGTCAGCAGTTCTTCTTTGGGACCGTCCGCAAATATTTTTCCGTCTTTCATCATCACCACACGTCCTATGCCTTTCGGTATATCGGAGAGGTCATGGGTAACGATTATGATGCTGACTCCGGCCTTCATCAATATATCGAACATGGTCCTGAATTTGGAGATCATTGTTATGTCAAGGCCGGTCATAGGTTCATCCATGACAAGAGTTCTCGGATCATTTATCAGTGATCTTGCTATCAGGGTGCGTCTCATTTCTCCTGCGGAGAGTCCGTCTATTGTCCTATCGAGCAGATCATCCACACCCATCATAACGGCAGAACTGCGGACTTTTGAGACCATCTCGTCGGTGATTTTCATGTTTCTGAAGATATCGAGGCTCCCGAAGAAACCGGAGGCGATGACTTCGTTAACAAAGGTATCGGGTTTGAACTGATTCTGCAAGTCTATGGATATAATTCCCATCTTGCTTCTGATGTCGAATATATTCCAATTTTCCTCTCCGAATATCTTCATGTTGGGCGGACAGTCCTCATCGAAATAAGGGCGTATCTCTCCCTTTAGGAGTTTTATCAGCGTAGTTTTCCCGGAACCGTTCTTACCGATGACCGCTATGCTTTCGTTCTCCCCGATAGAAAGATCTACTGAATCCAATATTCGCCCGCCGTTTCTCACGACGGAGACATTCTTCATCTCCAGGGCTTTCATGTGCCACCGATAACTGAACATACCTAAAAATGTTCCATTCCCGAAAGGCTGACCTCTGTGTAGGGGGGAAACAGTTTAGCGTAAAAGGCAACGGTTCCTCTGCAGAGAGAAAGATACACCTGTGAATCGTTTCGGTCAGGACATCCTGCGGCAAATGTATTGGGAATCTGTTGCGTTTGCGCAGGTCTGCCCCGTCACACATTTCCGCTGCTGAATACATATCAGACGGAGAGATGATCGTTTCGGATACGGCGGAATGCCTATGTTGGGCGGAAACACATCATTCTTCGGGAGAGAAAGATTTCGGAGTGCGAAAGAGAGATAGAGCGGGTGCGCAAGAAGAATGTCAAAGAAAAAAAAAGGAAGGGGAAAAGACCGCCGCGGATGTGGGCGGTCTCTTGTGTTTATGTTCGGAGAACCGGTTTTCATATGCATTCCGGTTTCTTATCACTCTCTCCTGCGTTTAAGGACAGTATGTCCTGCTGCGGCTGCCGCTATACAGACAAGTAACGCTGTAACTATGAGAACGGGAACCCAATACGATACACCGTCGGCGGAGTCTCCTTCTGAACCGCTGCTGTTTCCGGAATTTGCATCAGGATTGTTTTCAGAACTGTTTTCTCCTTCTGAACCGCTGTCCGCGGAGACGGTTATGGTTACGCTGATGTTGGAGTGTACGTTCAGTATCACGTAAAACCCGTCGGACTGTCTGATAAGATTGGCTATTCCGCTTACAGCGGGAACCGCGGAGTATCCTTCGGATGTCTGTACCGTAAAGGAAAGACTTCCTCCTCCTGCAACACGTATCGGCGAAGATACGGGAGAACCGTTTGCGTATACTGTATAGTTGGAACCGGAACCGAATGTTACGTAGTGTTCTATCAGTTCTCCGTTTGCAGTCAGGTTTACCGGTCCGGATACTGATACGGTTAACGGATTGGCACGGGAATCCGAAGATCCCGACCAGAAGACAAACGCGTATCCGTCTGACGTAATGGCAGTTACGGTAAGAGTATCTCCGTGTTTTGTCTCGAACGGTTCTTCGTAATCAAAGGTACCATCGTCATTGATACTGTATTCGAAACCGGAGATTCCGTCTCCTTTCGTAAGGGATACCGTGTACAGAGCCGTAAGCGTAATGTTCTTGCCGGCCGCATCGGCCGCGATTGCTGTTACCGATGCCTGAACAGTCTGAGTGTATCCCGTTATGGATGCGGTTATGCTTCCGGATGTTCCGTGGAGAACTCCCGTTATGGTGTATGCTCCGCCGGTTGTTGTGGTTGCATGCAGCGTTCCCAGGTACACTTCCACTCCGACGTTGGATTCTCCTCCCGTTACCGTGAGGGTACCGGATACCGTGTACAGAGCCGTAAACGTAAGGTCCTGGCCGGTAAGAGATCCCGTCAGGGAGCCTATGTGCACAGGGCTTACGGTCTGAGAATACCCGGATATCGCTGCGGTTATGCTTCCGGATGTTTCGTGGAGAACATGAGTTATAGCATAGTTGCCGTCTCCATCGGTTTTTACGGTATATACGACGGGACCGTAGGAAGACCCTGACGCTGTCATGGTTACGGTCTGGTTCTCGGCGGATGCGGATCCTCCGATTACCGTCAGTTTTCCGGATACGGAATATGTTTGGGCTTGCACCCATGATCCACCGGTGCGTGTGTATGCTCCGTCGCTGTAAAGCAATGTTCCTCCGTTGGATCCCCCTATGTATGACGTATTGTGGCTAGCATCAGAGGAACCGACATCGGGAAGGAATAGACAACCTACGGTATAGGGCATTCCGGGCAGTTTCCATGCCATGTTGGTTTTGAAATATGTATCTGTAATGCCGCCGGAGGTGTATGCGCCTGTTACGGTTACCGTTTTCAGGTTGGAGCAGTCGTAGAATGCATTGCTATTTAACGTTACACTATCAGGTATGACGATGGAAGTCAGGCCGGTGCAGTCGGAGAATGCACCGTAACCGATGGATATCACGCTACTAGGTATTGTCACGGAGGTCAGGCCGGTGCACTTTTGGAATGTATAGTAACCGATGGATTCCACACCGTCAGGTATGACGACAGATGTCAGGTTGGTGCAGCCATCGAATGCCCCTGTACTGATGGATGTCACGCCCGATTCTATTATGATGCTGGTTATGCTCGTCCTGACGCTGTACCACGGTTGGTCATAGCCACCGTAACTAGCCATACTGCCTGTACCGGATATCGTAAGAACACCATCGTCCATGAGGGTTGCTGTAACACTGCTGTCGCTGCTGCCGCCGGAACCGCAGTTCCATGTATTGACGATATTCGCAGCATCCGACTCATTAGATTCGGAATACGTTACAAAGAATGCTGCTGCGAGAAACAGAGCAGCAGCAAATAATACAGTTATATTCAGACGGCTGGGGAAATTATAATTTC
>JAIRYF010000027.1 GCA_031267895.1 Candidatus Methanoplasma glyptotermitis | reverse complement strand
TATAGCGGCAGCCGCAATAGGACACACAGTCCTCGTGCGCAGGAAAGGCTGACCGTAAACAGAAACACAGCCGCGAACCCAAACCCTTTCCCAAACACAAACATGAGAACCGCCGCATCTGCGGCGGTCTCTTCCCTTCTCATATTTTCTTTTCCCTCTCCGCTTCTCTGCCCGCTGGGGTATTTCCATAACCTGTTAATCATGTGCTGATGTTCTGTACGTTGCACTGGCTCTTCCAAACTGAAGAATCCGTAAAACATTATGTCTTTCCGTCTGTTCGCAGCCTTTCCGTCCATTCCTAGCCATCCTCCCGTACGTCCGCTGAGATGAAGAATCGGATACTTGCCAAACACAGTTGAACCTGACAGAAGAAAAGATACGGTGTCAATGCACCAGACAGGCTCCGATCATTCTCTTCACAATATGCGGTATCACAGACGGGATCTGTTGCCGCCGTAATGTTTGGCAGAGGCCAGTATACTGGTATCCGCATCCCGGCCGATCTTCATATTATCCGGAAAACTTTTATCATTCACATATGCAATTGAGGGCCGTTTCCCATGAATGAGATTTGGACCGAGAAGTACAGACCGAAGAACCTCGAAGAGGTCACAGGTCAGAAACATATCACGGAGAGAATGAAGGCATATGTGGCATCAGGCAATATGCCGCATCTTCTTCTGACGGGTCCGGCAGGGACCGGTAAAACCACCTGCGCGCTTGCTCTGGCGAGGGGAATGTTCGGTGAGGAATGGAAGGGCAATTTCATCGAACTCAATGCCTCGGACGAAAGAGGGATAGATGTAGTAAGAGGAAAGATCAAGGAGTTCGCAAGAACCGCGCCCCTCGGAAAGGCTGAATTCAAGATTATATTCATGGACGAGGCAGATGCTCTCACCTCCGATGCACAGGCTGCTCTCAGGAGAACGATGGAGAAGTACTCCAAGATCTGCCGTTTCATCCTTTCATGCAACTATGCATCGAAGATCATCGATCCGATACAATCGAGATGTGCGGTCTTCAGATTCAGCCCCCTTTCCAAAGAAGATGTAGAGAACTACCTGAAGAAGATAATCGAGAAGGAGAGCATAGGCATAGACAGCGATGCTCTGGAAGGACTGGTTCACGTGGCAAGAGGAGATATGAGACGCGCAGTCAATTCCATGCAGGTAGCCGCATCTCTGGGGAGACAGATAACTCTCGACATCATCTACCAGACGACAGGCCTCGCCAAGCCCGAAGAAGTGAAAAAGATGCTGGAGACGGCTCTGGCGGGGAACTTTGTTCATGCACGGGACATGCTTGACGACATAATGATAGTGTACGGGCTGTCCGGTCAGGACATAATACGTCAGATCCATTCTTCGTTTTTCGACATGAGCATAACCGATTCCGAGAAGGTGAGGCTTATGGACAAGACGGGAGAAATAGAGTTCAGGATTGTCGAGGGAAGCAATGAGAGGATACAGCTCGAGGCTCTGCTGGCATACATGGTCATGATAGGCGGAAGCAAAAGATAACCGGGGTGTTAACACGGACAGAAAAAACATGTATGATGCGGTTTGGAAAAGAAAATCGATAAGAAAATACCTGGACTCGCGCATAGAAGAAGACAAGGCGGATGTCCTGAGGAACAAGATACGCGAAGTGAACGAAAGATCCGGACTTACGATCGAGTTCGTAGAAAACAGCGATGCCTTCAAATCAGTCAAGACCTTCGGCATGTTCAGGAATGTCCGTTCGGTGATAGTGTTCAAAGGACGGACGGACGGTCCGGACCTTCCGGAGAAATGCGGATACTTCGGCGAAGAAGTTATCCTTACGGCCACCGGGCTCGGTCTCGGAACATGCTGGGTGGCCGCTACGTTCAACAAAAAAAGTAAGAGTCTCAGCAAAAAAAGCGATGAGACAGTAGTATGTGTCGCACCGGTCGGATACGGATCCGAGGGCGTGTCAGATACAGCGCAGATCCCCGCCGAACCTCACCGCAAGACGATAAGCGCATTAAAGTTCCTGTCGGGCAGCACAGATGTTCCGCAGTGGGTGTCCGAAGGCATAAAATCCGTACAGTTCGCACCTACTGCGATGAACAGCCAAAAAGCGAGGTTCCGCTATGCCGATGATGAACTGTCAGCGGAGATACCCCCGGGCAGACTGAATATGGTGGACCTCGGAATAACCAAGCTCCATTTCGAGCTGGCCGCAGACGGCAGATTCCCTCTCGGCACCCCCAGCATATTCAAAAGGGACCGATGAACCGCGCGGCGACAGTCAGTATCTGTTGTCAAAGATGCGGTTGGTTTTCCTCTCGCTTCTCGGAAGGTCGCCTATTTTGACCGCTTTCGGTACTGCCGTAATGCCGATCGAATCCTTCAGCCGCCTGGCGGCCTCCTTCTCCAAGGCCGGTCTCTGTTCCTCGGGGACCTTGGTCTCGAAGAACACCGTAACTATGTCCTTGCCGTTCAGATGATCGATCATGACCTGATATTCGCTTTCGATATCTCTGATTCCGCTCAGTACGCTGTCGAATTGTGCCGGGAATATGTTGGTCCCTTTCACCTTGACCATATCGTCAGTTCTTCCCGTTATGATGTCAATGCGCGGGAACCTGGATCCGCACGGACATTCTCCGCTGATTATTCTTGTGAGGTCGTGCGTCCTGTATCTTATAAGCGGAGCCCCTTCCTTCAGCAGAGTGGTTATTACAAGTTCGCCCGCCTGACCGTCGGGAAGAACCTCGCCGGTCTTGGGATCTATCACTTCAAAGTAAAGGTAATCATCCCATAAGTGTATCCCGTTCCGGTAATCGCAGCTTATTCCGATACCCGGCCCGTATATCTCCGTGAGACCGTATATGTCGTAGAGTTCGACGCCGAGGTCATCGGCTATTCTCTGCCTCATTTTATCGCCCCAGCGTTCGGACCCTATTATCCCCTTCTTCAGACATATTCTGTCTTTTATGCCGCGTCCTTTGATCTCTTCCGAGAGAAGGAGGGCATATGACGATGTTGCGCACAGCACCGTGCTGCGGAGGTCGGTCATCATCTTAATCTGCTTCTCCGTGTTGCCGGGCCCCATGGGTATTACCATCGCACCGAGCCGTTCGGCCCCGTACTGGAAACCGATACCGGCAGTCCACAGTCCGTATCCGGGAGTTATCTGAACAATATCCTCGGAATTCAGTCCGGCCATCCTGTAACAGCGTTCGAACATTATCCCCCAGTCTTCTATGTCCTTTTTGGTGTAAGGTATTATGACCGGTATACCGGTGGTACCGGATGACGAATGTATCCTTACTATGTCTCTTTTGGGAACGGCTCCGAGGCCGAGAGGATAAGCATCCCGAAGATCGCATTTATCTGTGAAAGGAATCTTTTCGAAATCTTTCTGGGTTGTTATTCCTGATAAATCTATGTCTTTGAACTTCATCCCGTAGAACGGACTCTTTTCCTTAACGGTTGACAGCACATCCCTTATCTTCTCGATCTGATAATCATTCATTTTCATTCGGATGCCTCTTGGCAGATTGTGTTATTGCGTCCACGTATAATCGCTTTATGGCATTGATGTATAAACATATACATAATAGATCTGACGGCTCCGGTGAAACCTTCTTCAAAGCAATACCTTCCCATACATGAGTCTCCTGTATTACAGGAGATACATCTGAACAGTGTCTCCTTCGGTCTTGATGATTTGCTTCTTCTGTATACAAAATCTGAAAGGTCTTTGAGTTGAGAATAAAAATACGATGGTTTCACCAGAGAGCCTGCCGTACGGCTGTGGTGAAACCCATGATAAGGGTTAACCTCCCGCTGTCCATTTCACTCCCACGGCGGGCTGCTCTTAAATTCTGCCATGATGATTCTATCCTGATAAAATAATTTGTTAAAACGCGGATATGGGATGGCTTTTCAGAAAGTCGTCCTCCGTCAGTTCGCAGATGGCGCCGACTATGCCGTAATTAAAACCAATCGCCATCGCCCTGCCGGTCAGTACGGAAGCCAGATACGCCTCCCAGCAGCTGAACTCGGCTTTGACACGGATGGCGGTTTTTGAAATCCAATCCCACGCCTCCGCCTCGGCGAGCCAACCCAGGTGGGTGAAAATGCGCGCCAGAAAGCCCGCGCGCTCCAAGTCCCACGCCAGCAGTCTGCGGCAATCCTTTGCAAAGGGCAGCAACTCCGGAAGCTCCTCCTCCAACGCTTCCAGCACATCCTGATACGCCTCGACGCTGTCATCGTCCAAATCGTGCGGCTGTCCGTCTTTGAGCTTGCGGTAGTCCTCTCCGAAGGTTGACTCGTGCCGCCCCTTCAGAAGAGCTTCCAGCATTTCTTTTCCGTCCTGCGCGTTTTCGATACCCCAGCTCTCTTTCAGGGTCTCCGCCCAGTCGCCCTTATCGCCCCGCATCGCAAGAGCCATATAGGGCTCGTCGTTGACGCACAGCAGCAGCGCGCCAATCGGCAGATATTTCTTTTTGTCCTCGGCGACCGGGTGCTGATCAAGAAACGCCGACAGCTCCTCCGCGTCATCCTCGCCGTCGCCGAAAAGGTCTCCGAACGCTTGTGAATACGCCGCTGCCCCTGCCTTCGCCCCGGCAATTGCGGCACTTGCGTATTCGCTTCCGGGGCCGTAGGTGTCCGCCAAGGCCGCCGTCGCGCCCTGTAAGGACGCCGTCATCATCTGTGATTGCAGTTCCATCATGCCAGACTGCATTTTTTTCAGATTCTCCGGCGTCGGGTTTGCGTTATACTCCTCCTGCAGCTTCCTAATCTCCGTTTGAATTTGCTCCATATTCATAGTGATTTCTCCTTCGTTTAATTTTCCGCGCCGGCGATAATCATCTGTTCCGCAATTTCTGTATATCCGCCTTCAGACGCGTAGTACATCGCGCTGTGCCCCAAATTATCCGTCGCGTTCACGTCAGCACCGTTTTCGACCAACAGGGCTGAAAAGTCATTCTGCCCGCGCATAGCGGCGACAATCAGCGGCGACTCGCCGTCCTCGTTTTGGGCGCTTGTCTGCGCTCCGTGCTCAATGAGTGCCCTGCCGAGAAATTTATTGCCGCCTGCCGCCGCGAAATGCAGGGGCGAATTCCCATTGAGCAACCGCAGATTTGCGTCGGCGCCCGCCTCCAACAACAGCCGGACAACCTGCAGATTGCCTCCCACACACGCCACGATCAAAGGCGACTCGCCGTTGTCGTTGAGTACGTCAACCGCCGCGCCGGATTTCAGGAGCGCGGCCGTGGCCTCGCTCTGTCCGTTGTGCGCCGCTTGGTGCAGCGGCGTATTGCCGAAGCTGTCCTTGCTGTCGCCGACGTCCGTCAGCTTGTCGATAATATCTCGTAAGCCGTGCGCCGTGGCGTAGTCCAAGGCGCTGTGTCCATCGTTATCCCTTATAGAGGTATCGGCGCCGAGCGCGAGCAAGTAATTTGCCGCCTCGGTGCGGCTTTCCTGCAGGGTATAAATCAGGGGCGATTTGCCGTATTTATCCGTGGCGTTGACATCCGCGCCGGCGTCGGTCAGCAGCTTCATGATTTCCTTGTTGCCGCTTTTAGACACACTGTGCAGCGCGGTGATGCTTTCGTTATTTGCGAGAGAAACGTCGGCTCCCCCCGCAATCAGGATTTTTACGATATCCCGCGCTCCCTTGGCACAGGCGTAAAAAAGCGGAGTGCAGCCCAATTGGTCGCGCTTATTGAAATCGATGCCGCCCTTTTTCACGAGGGCTTCCACTATACCCTTTTGCCCGTTTTTGCAGGCGTTCAGAAAAATATTGTCCATATTGTTCCCCCTTACATTTTGCCGAGCAGGAGCTTCGCCAGCGGCTCGTTGTCGGTCTCGCCAGCGATGTCCAGGGCAGTTTTTCCATCATTGTTGACCGCATTCGCGTCAGCGCCGAATTCCAGCAGCATATCGCAAAGGACTCTCGCGCCGTTTTTATCATCGTTGCGGGCGGCGTAATGCAGCGCCGTATCTCCGTTACGGTCGGCGGCGGCGACATCCGCCCCCTGCTCCAAAAGGGTGATCTGCGCATTTTCCATTGCCTTAAAATCCCGGGCACAGACGTGCATCAGCGCCGTTTCGCCGAACCGATTGGAAAGGTTGATGTCCGCTTTTTGCCGCAGAGCTTCGTCTATCAGCACACCCTTGACGGTGTAATTGCCGTAGCCTTGCCCGCGGTGCGATTTGGCTGCTTGAATCAGCAGTGTGTCGCCGTCGTCGTCCACGATCCGGTTGATGTCCAGCCCGGCTGAAATCATATCCTTTATCATCTTCGGGATACGCTTTTCCTCAAATATTTTACCGCTCACGGACGCCTTTAAATCGTTCGCTATGTAAGAGAGCGCAGCGCGGCCCTGCCCGTTTCTGAAATTCGGATCGGCACCGCATTCGAGCAGTGCCGCCGCAGCCTCAGGCTGCAAGAAGACGCATGCGATTGCCAGCGGTGTGCATCCGCCGAAGCTGTATTCGTCCGCGTCCTTGAGTCCGTTTATATCCTCGCCGCGACCGGCAAGGGCGCGGATTGCCTCCGCGTCGCCTTTCTCTGCCGCTTGGTGAAGCGTCATGCCGCCCGCCTTGATTGCGCCCTCGTCCCCCTCCGACAGCGTGCCTGAAAGATAAGCTGCAATTTTTTTCGCGCCGTTATTAACGGCGATTTCCAGTGCCCGAAGCTCGCCGTAGCTGTTCTTCTCATCTGCATCCACACCCGCCTCCGCAAAGGTCTTTACGGTCAGAAAATAGTCCTCCGCCCGCTGCTCGGCGGCGACCAGCTCCGCACGCTCCTTGTCGGCGTTAGCCGTCAGCCCTTTCTTCCATGTTTGCATATATTCTGCGATTTCTTCCTCTGTTTTCCCCTTACCGGACATATCGGCGACAGTTTCGGCGTATTCCTTTTTCGCCCGCTCGACTTTCTCCTTCGCGTAATCAATATCGCGCAGGGCTCGACCGACGTATTCGCAGGCTATGTGTATCCCGGTGTTGCCGTGCCCATCGGTCATATTCAGCTTTGCACCCCGCGCAGCAAGCGCCTCCGCAAATTCGTGCATTCCTTCCTGGGCGGCGTAATGATAACAGACTCTGCCGTCGCGATCCTTGCGCAGAGCGCTGACCTTATTATCCAAAAGCAAATTGACACAAGCCGCCACGGCGCCCTCAGGCTTGACGCAAGACCGGCTTTCCTCCCGCCTCGCCAATATGTGCAAAAGCGTGAATTCCATCCACTCGTTAATGCTCGCGCTTACTCCTGCTTCAAACAGCAGAGACAAAGCCTCGGCGTGGGCAAAATCCGCCGCCAGAATCACAAGCTCCTGCCCCGCCTCCTCGGACAAGCCGTCCGGGTTCTCGGCCAGCAGCGCCCTGTAGCCCTCCAGCGCCGCGTCGCGCCCCTGCCCCTCCTGTGAGTAAAGCCGTTTTATTTCAAATCCTTGCATATTACCATACTCCCTTTTTTGAATACTGTTGATTTACGCTTTCCGCAGACGCTGCTTCAGCTCCGCAAAAATGGGATCTGCCAGTCCCGCCGCTGCCGCGCGCGCCTTATCCTTCAGTCCCAACGCCTCGTAAGCCGCAATCATCGCCAACAGCATGTTCTCCCGAGCCTGAGCCGGAAAAGCCCGTGCGTATTCCGCCGACATCGGGGTTTCGCGCGCCGCGTCAAACTCGCCTGCGCGCAGCCTCTCGTACGATGGCGTTGGTCTAGCCGCGGTGATAGGCGCATCCTTTTTCAGCGCGGCGAGCGCTCGTTCCGAAAACGCAGCGGCAGCTTTCGGCTCCCCAAGACGCGCGTAAATCAACGCGACATTGAAAAGCACATCCGGCATATCGCTCTTTTCCAGCTCGGAAACCAACAGGAACGCCTCGGAATAACGGCACTCCATCAGGCACTGATACAGCAGTCTCGGTGCCTCGGAAATCTCTCCTTCCGGCTTTTGATAAAAAACGCTCATTTCATCTCATAATCGTATATATTATTAAAAATATAAAGACTGTGGAACGGAACGGCATATGTTCTCTCTGACCGGTGTCCGGTCCGCACTCCGTGAAACAAATAAGAGCGAATGAACAGCTGCTGCGGTTAACAAAAGCTGTGTCACGGAATTATTGGACACAGTCCGCCCGTACCTGACAAGCGGCAAATCATAATATGTCATAGCAGAACCGAAACGGTTCGCCCAAGGTTTGGGTTAAGGAAATAACCGCTGCCGCAGACTGGCGGCGGTTATTTTCGTTTTCCGCCTATGTATCGGAGAATCGCGGCGCAGTACACCGCGGCCGAATACTCTTGCTTTCTTTGCGGTATCTTCCCTTGACGGTTTTGTTATCTCCCTGATCGGGATCATCGTCTTTGTGTGAAGTCTTTCCTTTATTTCCTTCATTGAAAGCATCCGAAACCATCCTCAAAACGAATAGTCTCTGCCCGTGAGTTTCCCGATATTATGGGCGATACACATGAACAATATCTCCATGCATCCTATATGACCCTATTCTTCCGTATACCATATCGGGAGACTCTTTGAGTCCGGAGTGAAAATATGAGGGTTTCGCCGGGGCCGGTCTGGCATAATAACTTCTTTCACGGAATCCACGGCTGCCTTCGGTTCGGCTGCCGTTCATGTACCGCCGCGGCTCCGAAGGAAGGCCGCGGCTTCATCGTTCCCCCTGGCCGCAGCTTTTTTGAACCATTTTAAGGCGTTATTTTCGCTTTTGACCATGCCTTCCCCCGAGAGAGACATTCTGCCCAATTGTAACATAGCTTCCGGGTTCCCCTCTCCGGCGGCTTTGGCAAGTATCCTGGCAGCTTTATTCGGGTCCTTCCCTGTTCCCCGGCCTTCAAAGACCATCATACCAAGCCTGAATCTTGCTTTGGGATGTCCTGTCTCCGCACATTCGGAGTATATCTCCGCTGCAGCGGTTTCGTCGGCGGGTATGCCTCTTCCTTCTTCTTTCATGACGCCGATTCTGTAATGTGCTGCGAGGCTGCCGTTCTCCGCCGCTTTGGAATACCATTTCAGGGCCTCGTTCCAGTCCTGTTCGGTGCCGAGTCCCTCGGAATACATGTGACCCAGGTTGAATTGTGCTCTTACGTAGCCTTGTTCGGCTGATTTCGAGTACAGCACGAACGCTTTATCGACATCTTGGTTTGCTCCATATCCATGGGTCAGCATGTAGCCCATATTGCACTGCCCTTCGGGATCGCCTTGCCGCGCAGACAGTCTGAACCATATGAACGCCTTGTCCTGATCCTTTTGAACACCGCTTCCCTCAAAATACATGTAGCCGAGGGCATTCTGGGCATGCGGATCTCCTCCCGACGCGGCATCCAAAATCTCTTTGAATCCCAGCCGATCACCTCACGATGACCGCAGAGTTCCTCACATGCACTTCCGGATGGTCTATGTACAGGCTCAGTTTATAGTATGCCGTAAGATATCCATTCGCAGCGGCCTTTGTGTAATACTGGATTGCTGTATCCCGGTCCTTCCTGACTCCTTTTCCTTCTTCGTGCAGGGTACCCATCGTGAACTGGGCATCCTCCGACCCGGCAACGGATGCTTTTGCCATGAGTTCGAGAGCGGCATTGTCGTTCCTTCTGACGAAGACTCCCGCGTGATACATCATAGCTATGGCAAACATCGCCGTGGGATTTCCGAGGTCCGCCGCTGTTTTATAGCTGCGGAATGCGTTCTCCTCATCCCCCATTTCAAGGAAACTGTCTGCCGCAGCGAGTGCCTGTTCTCTTGCGATTTTTTCCTTCTCTACTTCTGTCTCCGCAAGTTTAGATTCTCTTTCTTCAAGGGAATCATGTTTCCCTCCGTCCAATGCAAAAAGTACCGAATCCCAGCATATCAGACACTTCTCATGCCCCATATCAGCACCCATTTTATACCACCTTCCGGCCTCGAAGAAATTAATTTCGATGTTGAACAGACCGTATTCGAAATTCCGTCCTATCCAGTAAAACAGTTCCCCATCTCCTCTGAGACCGGTCTTTGCATACCATTGTTCCTGTTCAGACATATCATAAGGTTTCCCGATACCCCTTCCGTACATGTAACCTGTCATGAACATGGCTATCGGGTTCCCCTGCTCCGCGGCAGAATGTATCCATGCGAATGCCAGTTCCTCATTCCTTTCTATGTATGTGCCTGTGAGGTTGGCAAACCCAAGTTCCACCTTTGCTTCCGGAACGCCGGCATCGGCTGCCGCTTTCAGATAGAGAACAAACATCTTGCCGTCGCGTTTTACTATCGTTCCGTCTCTGAATATCTTAGCCAGTTCCCATTTTGCCCTTGAGCAGCCGGCTTCCGATGAACGTATGTACCACCTCATTGCGAGTTCCGGATCGGAGTCTATGTTCTTGCCGTGATGGTACATATACGCCAGACCTAATCTTGCATACGGGTTTCCGGCCTCGGCATCCTGGAACATCTTTTTCTCGGCCATTGTTGACTTCATCTTGTTCAGTGCATCCTCTCGGTTCTTATCCTGTCTAAGAGCATTTCGGAGTCGGCATCTCCCTGCTTCGCCGCCATGGATAGGTATTTCTTCGCGCGGTGTATGTCCTTTTTCACGTACTTACCATCCATATATAACTTTCCGAGATAGTACTGGCCTTCGAAATATCCTGAATCGGCGGATTCACAGATCAGCCGCATTCCTTCCCCGATATCCTGCGCGACCCCTGTGCCCGTTACGTAGAGCATTCCCAAGAAGGCTTTGGCTGCAGGATGTCCCTGCTCCGCAGCCTGTTGGAACCACACTGCGGCCTCCTTTTCGCTCTTGGCCATACCTCTTCCCTCGTAACAGAAACACCCCAGGCAGTATTGGGAGTTTACCTCGCCCATCTCCGCTGCATCCCTGAAGTACTTTGCGGCTATTTCATCGTTTTTTTCGTAATAGCTTCCGGTCCCATACATGCATGCCAGAGAATACTGGGCGTATCCGTTGCACGATGCGGCGGCTTTCTCGAACCATTTTGCGGCCGTGCCGAAATCCTGCTGAAGTACCTCGCCCTCAAACCTGAGGTTTGCATAATCCACCATAGCCTGCTGGAATCCCGATTCGCATGAAGCTTCGAGAAGAAACACGGCTTTGGATTCGTCCCTTTTTACGCCCTGGCCGTAGGCGTACATCATGCCAAGCTGATACTGGGCCTCGGCGTGCCCCGATACGGCCGCCTTCTCCAGATAGCGGGCGGATCCGCTCGGATTGAAAAATTTGGTTTTAGGTACCATACAGACGGCTGCCAAAGAATACTGGGCCTCGGCATGTCCGGCATCCGCAGCAAGACGGTACCATTTTACCGCTTCTCCGATATCTGTTTCTGTGTAACAGAGGCCGGTATAGTACATCTCTCCGATGCGATACATGGCATCGGAACTGCCGTTCTCCGCTGCCTTTCTGAGCCAGTACATCGCTTTGTCCCTGTCTTTTTTTACGCCCTTCCCCATGAGATACATAAAACCGACCGTACTCTGGGCATGCACGTCATCCTCCTCGGCGCATACTGTGTACCATTCGGCGGCTGCCTTGTGATCCTTCTTGACCGGATGTGTGCCTTCTGTGTACATTTCAAACAGTTTCCTGCAGACGTCGGTATTCCTCTCCTCACCCATCAATTTAAGCCTGAACAGTTCCGCGACGGCATCGCAGTCACCGTTTGCATTCATCTCCTTCAGCATCAGCACGGCATCCTCGTTTCCGGATGCCGCTGACTGCACTATGAGATCCTTTGCCGTTATCCTGTCCTCCGTTACAGAGGTCCCCGTGTACAGAAAGAGGGCGTAAAGGTACTGGGCCTCGGCGTTGCCTCCGTCCGACAGTTTCTCCAGCAATCCGGCCGCCGCCCCCGGATCACGGGCCGGCGATGCACAATTCATATAGGAACGCACCGGCAGGAGTCTGTCGCCGTCAGAGGTGTTCAATGGCATGAATAGTGCCATATACCCTATGTATTTATGAGTTTAGCTGGTGAAATTCAATTCAGGATGTTACCCTATGCGCGGCGTGCACGGAACACAGAAGTTTTGCATACGGGGTATTGTTCCGCCGCACATTCGGCCGCAGCCGTCTGTCTGCGACAGAAATGGCGGATGAATCGGTTTTACACGCTCATACTTCCGAAAATCGAGCGGATTGTTTCACATTGTCCGAACTCAGGTGCCATTCGGATGACTTTCCGGCGGTTCAGAGTCATAAAAAATATAATCGCCCCGGAGCATCTCCCTGTATGCAGGAGGATTCCGGTATCTCATTCGAAAGTCAGATGGAGCCCATGGAATGGGCAAAATTCATGGTCAGGACGAGATCCGAAAAGAATTACGGCACCGCTTTCTCAATACTCTCTGCTTCCGCAAACAAAGGGTCTCCGGATGCAGAATTTTATCTCGGCCTGCTGTATTCGAGGGGGCAGGGGGTACGCGGAGACCTCCACGCGGCCAGGTATTGGTTCGAAAGGGCCTCGACCGGCGGCAATCTGAGTGCCATGTACTTTTTGGGAAAGATGTACAGCAAGGGCTACGGTGCGGACAAGGATGCCTGTAAAGCCATATCATTCCTCGCGGTTCCCGCGGAGACGGGAGATCCCCGGGCGCAGTATGAACTCGGACTGATTTACTTCGACGGCAGCGGAGGTACGAAGGACCTCCCTTCAGCCGTCAGATGGTTTACTGTGTCCGCAGAGTCGGGTCATTCCGAGGCGCAGTTCGTGCTCGGACAGCTTTACAAGACTGGATACGGTGTGGAGCGGGATACGGAAAGGGCCCTGAATTGGCTGACATCCGCCGCAATGAACAGGCACAGAGGTGCTCAGATTCTGCTCGGCAACATGTATGACACCGGAGACGGTGTCCCGGCGGACAGGGACGAGGCAGACCGCTGGTACAGTATGTCTGAGAAAAAAGTCATTTCAGCCCTCTGATCTTCCCTTCCGCAGTTAGATCCATTCTCATGGCCGAAGGAGTGCCCGAGAGGCCGGGCATAAGCATAATCGATCCGCATATCGGCACCACGAACCCGGCTCCGGCGGAAACCGTGACCTCTCTCACGCCGAGCTTCCATCCTTTCGGCGCACCCTTCAGATCAGCATTGTCAGATAGTGAATATTGGGTCTTCGCGATGCATATCGGAAGTTTTCCGAACCCTTTTGCCTCAAGGTCCTTCAGTGTCCTGTTGGCAGGTCCCGAATAAGTCACACCGTCCGCACCGTATATTTCCGAGGCTATGGTCTCGATCTTCCCTTTCAGCGATATGCCGTCATCATACAGGAATCTGAAATTCTTTTCTCCTCTGTTTATGACCTCCACAACCTTTCTGGCAAGCTCTTCCGCACCTTTGCCTCCCTCCGCAAATGCATCCGATCTGACGCATTCAGCTCCGAGTCCCGTACAGTGGTCGCGGAGCATCTGCATATGCTCGGGATCATCGGATGAGAAGTGGTTGATAGACACTATAACTGGGATACCGTATTTCCTGACATTCTCTATGTGTTTGTCAAGGTTGGAGAGGCCTGCCGTCAGTGCCTCTCTGGTAAATGTCTCCGGTTCATCCGTTTTGGCACCTCCGTGTGTCATAAGTGCCCTGACCGATGCCACTATGACCACGCAGTCCGGGGATATACCTGCCTGTCTGCACACTATATCCATGAACTTTTCACCTCCTAGGTCCGCAGCGAAACCTGCTTCAGTTACCGCATAATCTCCGAGTTTCATTGCATATTTTGTTGCAAGTATGCTGTTATTTCCATGAGCTATGTTTGCAAAGGGAAATCCGTGTACGAATACCGGCTGACCTTCGAGAGTCTGAACCAAATTCGGTTTTATCGCATCTTTCAGCAGAACCATCATCGCCCCGACGCACCCAAGATCCCTGACGGTCACCATATCTCCGGAGTAAGTGTATGCGACCACCATCTTCTCCATCCTTTCTCTGAGATCCTCGTAGCCTGCGGACAGCGCAAGTATTGCCGAAATTTCGGATGCCGATGTTATGAGAAAACCGCTCTCGTGCGTCACACCGCCCGCGGATTTCCCGCCTCCCAATCCGACGACAATGCTTCTCAGCTCACGGCAGTTCATATCCACCGCTTTCTTCAAAATTATCCTGGAAGGATCTATTTTCAGAGGATTGTCTCTCACCATACTGTTCTCCAATATCGCCGAAAGCAAGTTATGCGCAGACGACACCGCATGTATGTCGCCCGTGAAATGAAGATCAATATCCCACATGGGATAAACTTGCGAATACCCGCCTCCGGTGGCTCCTCCCTTCACACCGAAGGTCGGACCTACGGACGGTTCCCTGAGTGCACCGACCACTTTTTTGCCTATTCGGCCGAGACCCTGAATGAGTCCTATGGTTGTTACGGTCTTGCCCTCCCCGGCCGGAGTGGGGGTCACAGCGGTAACCATTATCAGTTTCCCGTCTTTGTTGCCGTCAAACCCGGACAGCACATCAAGCGGAACTTTCGCTGTGTACTTTCCGTATTGGTCGAGATCTTCTGCCTTCAGGCCTACCGACGCGGCTACTTCTGTTATGTTTCTGACACTGGCTTCTTCCCCGATCTGTATGTCATCCTTCATTTCGTCACTGGGGGCGGATCACCTTTATTCATAGATAAACGTGACAGTACAGACCGTCATCGTACGTGTCGATTCACCGACCGGATGTGGGGATCAAAAGGAAAAAGATCCCGCTGTGACAGAATCCGCACCAGACCTTGCCAAACCGGCCGAAGACTGCGCACAGTCCAAAGTGTCGGTCGGGTCCGAACGGGCCGCCGAATTCCGCACCTTTCATGCTTAGGTACCGTCCTCATATATGTGGGTTATATATTCAAGCAGAATGATGCACCGGTATGCGCTGTGATATTGTACGGTGCGTACAGCAATAAGGAGAAAAACTCATGAATATGAAATCTTCGAAAAGAATTATCTCTTCCCCTAAGGTCAAATACAGGAGGGGGGGGGGGGAAATTATAATTTCCCCGGCCGTCTGAATATAACGGTATTGTTTGCAGCCGCTCTCTTTCTCGCAGCGGCATTCTTTGTGACATACTCCGAACCGAATGAGTCGGATGCTGCAGATGTCATCGGTACATGGAACTGCGGTTCCGGAGGCAGCAGCGACAGCAGTGTGACAGCAACCCTTACAGACGATGGTGTTCTCACGATATCCGGTACAGGCAGTATGGGTGGTTACTCCCAGGAGTACGATGGCCGATCGCCGTGGTACGGTGCCAGAGAAAGCATAATAAGTGTTGTGATCGAACCGGGCGTAACATCCATCGGCGGCTTTGCATTCTACAGCTGCGGCATGACATCCGTTGTCATACCGGAAGGCGTGACACACATCTACGAAGGGGCATTCTACCTGTGCGGAAATCTGGAATCTGTCAATATACCAGACAGCGTGACACACATCGACAGAAGGGCATTCTACTACTGTGTAAACCTGGAATCTGTCAATATACCGGACAGCGTGACATCCATAGACACGGAGGCATTCTACCAAACCGGTCTGGAAACTGTGACCGTAACAGGAGAACTCGTTGGTGAGGGAAAAACAGTCGTACCAGGCGGAGTGATAGACAGCTATTTTGCCAACAGAGGTTACGAACGGTGGAATTTCCGGCAGGGATATGGTTTCTCAGTGTCGTCTCTGACCCTCAGAGATATCAATTCTTCAGATTATGATCCTAATAACACTGATGAAAAAGGAGGCATAGCAGGAGCCGAAGGAAGGATACTGAGTTACAAAGATGCAGAATACAGATGGGATGCACCTTCGGGTTTTACGGCGAGATGGGGAGGATACTCCGTATCGGGCACTCTTGAAGTAAAAGGAGGATCTGCATCCGGTACAGATTCCGAGGTATATCTGAAGTATGACGGAATAACGTACTTCGCAGAGTTCGGAGAAGACGGCGCAAGATACGCTGTAAGAGATCTTCCTCTGGGAGCATACGGTACAATAGAGGCGGTTCTCGAAGGATACCATATGGAAGGAGAGATAAAGATATTGGATTCTTCTCCTCTTACGGCAAGTCTGTCCGGTAAGAACATTAATCTTAAAATCAACACGTACACCGTAACTCTGCATACCGGAGAAACAGAAGGAATCTCCGGCTTCTCATACAAAGTAAACGGCGGTGGTGCCGTAACGTATGCAGATCAGTTCGAAGTAAACTACGGCGATACTCTTTCGGTAACGGCTCTGCTCTCGGAAAGATACGTATTCAAAGAATGGTACTCCGAACCGGAGTCTTTAGTATACGGTTCCGAAGAGAATACGTTAACCGTATCGTCAATATCAGGAAACATATCCTTAACGGCATATGCTTCCCTTATACCCGTTCCTCTGTCTCCTTCGGATACTTATTACCGCATTACGTTCAGTTCCGGTTCCTACTACACTGTATACGTTAACGGTTCTTCTGTATCCTCACCGGTAAACGTAAATGAAGGAGAGAGTGTTGTTTTCCGTGTACAGACACCGGAAGGATACTCTGCGGTTCCGAGCACAGAAGGAATAGCCGATCTCTCGGAACAGAAGGACGGATCGTACAGAATATCGGAGATATACTCGAACGTGCGTGTAACCGTAACCGTAACCGCAGACGGCGGTAACGTTTCCGGAAATAGTTCCGGCAGTAACAGCACCGGAGGTAACGGTTCGGGAAACGGAAGCATAGGCAGCAGCGGTACAGACAGCGGAAACAGTATACCTTACTGGATTCCTGTTCTCATAATTGCAGTGTTCCTTGCCTTTATCGCAACTGCATGGATATTCCTGTTCTTTATCAAACGCAGGAAGGATGACGAGGAAGAAGACGGCAACTGATTTCCCTTTCTGTCTCCCCTCTCGATAAAAGAGAGAAGATACCGCCGCAGATGTTGCGGCGGTATTTCTCCACCTCCTTTTCTTTCAATTATCTTTTCATTCTCCGGGCATTTCTCTGTGTACTTTCCGTACAAAGTGTCCGGACCGGCGGAGTCCGCACAGGAGACTTACTGTAACTCGTAAAGATTGCGTGCACAGATATCCGGGCGGCGTAAATAAAGAAAGGGATATAACCTCTGATATGTCACACAGTAGACTTCCATTCTGTGCCGTCTTCTCTGTAACCGCGAAAATAGAAAGTTCTACGGAAAACGTGTGCGAATTCTTTGGTTGTCCGGATACAACCCGAATAACATTCATACTTTTCAAAAGCCATTTCTATCCATAATGCATACTGCCACCGATGGAAAAGTATGATTTTTACATATTCGATCTGGACAATACTCTGGTAGATTCCAGAGTGGGCTACGAGAAGGCATTTACGGCAGCATTCGGGGAGTTCGGCATACCTTACGATCCTGCACTCTACAACGAATACATACGGACTCCGCTGGATATCACCTTTTCCGAACGCTGCCCCGATTCGCCGTGCAGGTACAGGGATTTTCTGTCGGTTATGACAGACACGTATGAAAAAACCTGTCTCGACGGTGTCAGACTGTTCCCGGATGCCCAGAGATGCCTGGAACGTCTCAGCGGATCCGGATGCAAAATGGGGATAGTTTCCAACTCGTACATGGCGCAGATCCGAAGAATACTTCTGAAACTCGGAATCGGCAGTATGTTTTCGTCCGTCGTCGGACAGGACAGAGTCGGATTTGCCAAACCCGATCCTGAACCAGTCATACTCTGTATGTCGGAAATGAATGGGACACCCGGCCGCACGGTAATGGTGGGGGACAGCGCAAACGATGTCCTGGCAGGCATGAGGGCAGGGGTGTTCTCCGTGCTGATCGACAGATACGGAGAGAATACGCCCCAGGGCGAGTACGATGCCTACATAACAAGCCTGGACGAACTTTGAACGCCGGCTTGACACATGGAATGTGTGAAAATGTGCCGCCGTACGAGCACTACGATTCTCGTATAGGGAACATGATATTTGAAAACCTAATGTCTCTGTTTAACGGTAATTTCGAAATTCGTAGCGTCATATCAAACCTATTTTATATCGTGTGCAGCATACCTTTCAGTGATGGGATATGAAGGTAGGTATAGACCTCGGAACAACGTACTCTGCAGTTGCGAAGTATGACAGACAGACATCCAGGCCGGACATAATCAACAACAGGTTCGAAAAAGAACTGACACCCTCAGTCATATGCTTTCTGGACAACGGGGAGATTCTGATAGGGGAGGATGCAAAGGATATGCAGGCCGGCGGAGCCGGTGTCATAGCCGCATCCTTCAAGAGGGGTATGGGAGACAACAGTTTCACAGTTGAGGCGAACGGCAGAATATACACTGCGGAAGATCTGTCCGCAATGCTTCTGGGAAAACTTATAGCCGATGCGGAAGAGAAGACAGGGGAGAAAATAGACTCTGCTGTGATAACAGTTCCTGCATATTTCAATGATTTCCAAAGGACGGCCACCATACGCGCGGGGGAGGCCTGCGGCGTGAAGGTCATGAAGATTATAAACGAACCCACCGCAGCCGCGATATCATACGGATACAACAGGGAATCCGACAAGACCGTGATGGTCTATGACCTCGGCGGAGGTACGTTTGACGTAACGGTTGTCAAGATCACCAAAGGCAACATCAGAGTCATGGGCACCGAGGGCAACCACATACTCGGGGGCAAGGACTGGGACGCAACGATAGTCAAGTACGTCAGCGAGCAGTTCCTGGAGGAATTCGGTGTTGATCCCAGAGATGATGAGTCCACCAAGAACGAATTAATAGTCGCGTCCGAGAACTACAAAAAAGTTCTCACAAAGACTGACAGTGTCACCATTCAGGTGAAATACAACGGATACAGCGGGAAATACACGCTTACCCGAGAGCAGTTCGAGATCAGAACACAATTCCTTCTCAATGCCACCAAGGATGTGTGTATCAGGCTGCTTGGAGACCTCGGTATAACATGGGCCGACATAGATGAAATTCTCCTTGTGGGAGGGTCTACAAGAATGCCTCAGGTCACCGGGTTCCTGGAAAAATTGTCAGGAAAACCGATAATAGTTCACGCAGATACCGATCTTGCGGTGGCCAAGGGTGCGGCACTGGCATCGGAATTCTACTGCAGCTCGAGCACTGGAGTCAGAGAGATGCAGATAACAGATGTAACCGCACACAGCCTTGGAGCATTATCCGTAAGCCCCGGCGGTGACAGGTTCATAAACGAGATAATGATAAAAAGGAACTCCAAAGTCCCCGCATCCGTGAGGAAACCTTTCAGGATCGATCCCGGAAACATGACAAACATAGTCGAGGTCTATACCCTTCAGGGAGAAAGCAGGATGCCTCTGGACTGTTATGTACTGGCCAAGGTTGTGATTTCAGGGTTCTGCAATGACGGAAACGGATCAATCGTTGATGTGGAGTATAATTATGACGAAAACGGGGTTGTGAAAGTATCTGCCTACCAGAGCGGAGAGTTTTTGCAGATTGATTCCGAACCCGTCCCGGGTGACATATCCTGGATGAGCGATGCGCCCAGCAATGTTGCCTCAGGAGTGCCTATTGCAAAGAATGTCGTTATGTGCATTGACCTTTCGAGGAGTATGAGAAACTCGCTGGAAGAGGTCAGAAACGCCGTAAGAGACTTTGTTATGAGTGTTGCGGACGAGAATACCAAATTCGGATTGGTGGGCTTCGGTGACAAGGTCGGGATAATGAGAGATATGACTCGGGACCCGAATCAGATTGTCAGCGCACTTGACGGCCTTAAGGTCAATGTGTACGGAAGAGGAACGGATGCCAGCCCCCTGGGCACTGCATCGTCGATGCTCTCGGGCAATCCCGGGGGAAAGATGATAGTCGTTCTGACCGACGGTATTTGGGGAAAGAGAAACTTTGCTGTCAGCGAAGCTCTTAACTGCAAAAACTCAAAGATCGCTGTGGTCGGAGTAGGCATCGGCGAAGCCGACATAAGTTTCCTGAAACAGATATCGACAGTGGAAGAGGGTGCGATGTTCACCACTTTGGACAGGCTGGGAGACACATTCAGTACCATAGCCACGGCAATAAGCTCAGGTTCCATGGGAATACGCGAGAGTGCCGAGGGCGGCGCGAGACTGAGAAGCGCAGAGGTCCGAGGGCGGCCCCTCTGACCGAGGGATGAATGAGATGACCAGTGACAGAGAGAACTACTGTCGCCTGATAGGACTCAATCCTCTGAAAGAGAGCACTTACACCAATGAGGCGATAGAGAAAAAGATCGTTGCCAAAGAAGGCAAATGGATCAAAGAAAACAAGGACAGACAGAATGATCTGGACCGAAGATTCCAGATAAGCAAATGGCTCGATCTGATTCCGGATATGCGCCGGGTAATGAAAGATCCGGTGCTCAGGTCCAAAGAGTTTGACGAAGGCAGGAAGACACTCAAAGCAAAGGCCACAAAGCTCAACAGAGATTCAATAGTACTCTGCGACGGCAGCCGCGTGCTTCTTCCCGGTGCCACGGAAAACCTCGTTAAGAAATTGCAGTGGGAAGGAATAAGCAAAGAAGATTTGCTCAGTATGGCCGGTATCAGAAAGACGTCTGTTCCGCCCGTCGTCAGCGAAAAAGTGGCATCGGCATTCAAAGGTCTGCAGGAGGTACAGGTCTTCACCCCCATGGATATCCTCAACGATCTTATCAGAAATCCGGAACTCGAAATAAATATAAATCCCCTGGATGAGGGAAGTTCCCTGACTCAGATACGGTCTTCATTCGATCACTGCGAGAAACGGGCCAACGCCGTCAGACAGGAAGTGCTTCCTAATCAGGATTCATATATACAGTCGCTGAGGGCTCTCAAGATGGTCCTGGGTTCTGATCAGGAACTGTCGAGCCTCGTTAAATACGGGAAGTGTATGAGAATACTCGGTCCCGCCAAACATGTAATGGATGAAGATTACGGACAGCCGTTCACCCGGGAATATATTGATGATATAATCAACAGATTCGTCCGCAATACGAACGCAGATCAGTCAATGGCGATGTCCATTCTGGAAGACTACTGCTTCAAGAAAAAGTACCTTGCCAATTTCTCATCTAAAGAAAGCAAGCTGATGCCATGTCCGCACTGCGGTGCGCTCGTCGAATCCGGGGACCAAGTGATGTGCTGTTCCGTCTGCGGATGCGGCATAAAAATCAAGTGCCCTCACTGCGGCAAGGAGCAGTCGTCCGATAACAAAGCATGCGTGAAATGCGGTTTCGATTTTCAGGAAGAACTCAGCAAAGCCAAAGACCAGGAGAAGAAATTCAGAATAGCCGTCTCGTACGGCATGATAAAAGAGGCCGCGGACTGCATCGTGAAGATAGAGCGCATATACTCCACATATCCGACGATAGAGGAGATGAAGAACGAACTCAAACCCCTTTCGGCAAAGTATACGAAACTGATCAGCACCGTGGACCTCCTCTACAAGCAGAGACAGTATCATGCACTGAGATGCGCTGTCGATGATGCAAAACTTGACTTTACAAAGATACTGAACAACTCCGACATAGAAAAAAAGTACGAGGAGGCAGTGCGCAAAATAATGGAGGCCGACAGAATCTGCGAGAGGGCCTCCGCGTCCAAGGACCCGGGCAATGTCATGATGATGTACGTCACAGCCGTCGAGATGTGTCCGGATCATCCGACCGCAAAAGCAAAGATGAAAGAACATCCTCCGGATTCTCCCGCCGATGCAGTCGTCCAGGTAAGAGAAGGGAAGGTACTGCTCAAATTCGCCGTTCCGGAGGAAAGGGCGGGAGTAACATTCTGCATCTTCAGAGCAAAGGAATCTCTGCCTGCCGTCTCAGATGACACTGTCCCCGTTGCAGAGATACCCGGGAGCGTGTTTCTCGACAAGACAATGGAGCCTGGGGTCGATAACTACTACTCAGTTTATTCAAAGAGATGGGGGGTCCTCTCCAGAGAGGCGGCTTCATGCGGTCCTGCGGTCGTCTTCAAAGAGGTCGAAAACGTAAACATAGAACCGATCGAGGGCGGACTGCGCCTGATCTACGAGAAACCCAGAGGATGTTCGAGAGTCCGCATATGGAGAAAAGAAGGCACATCTGCAGCCGGTTCCGGTGAAGAGGTGGAGATAAGCCACGGCGGAGAGACTGTCATCGACGACTACGGATTGAAGGGCGGTGTCAAGTATCACTATCTTTTTGTTGCCGAATATCGGAACAAAGGACGAACCGAGAGATCAATGGGCAATGCATTCTCCCATACGACAACAAAATTCCCGGAACCGGTCAGGGATATAGAAATCGGATGGAACAAGTCGGACGGTTCGTTCACAGGAAAATGGAAGAGCAAAGAGAAAGTTGTTCTCTACTACTCCCAAAGGAAGGTCAACATGTACGGGAGGACGGTGAAACTCGATGACATAAACGCGTGGATGAAGGAGGTACAGCCCCTGGAAACGTACGAGGACGGAATGAGGTTCTTCCTTCCGGACGGTACCGTGCAGTACATCTATCCGATGATACCCGCCGGAAAGGTGGCTGTCAGAGGCAAAGACATAATGGTCGCCAACCTCAAACCGTTCAGGGATGTTGAGAAAAGAATGAGCGGCAATGACTGTGACATAACCATGACTTGGCCAAATGATGCGGAATCCGCGGTTTTGGCGGTTAAGGAATCATCCGCCGCGTCCGGACCGGATGACATAGAGGCGGAAAGGATAACAATTACCAGAGATGCATACAACAAAGACAAGATGGTAAGAATACCGATGGGCGGTTCGAAGAAGAGGGTCGTCACTCTGTATGCAGTCTATGATGTGGCGGGCGAAAAGATGGCATCCCGCGGCATGATCCTCGACATCTACTCGGGTGTCTGCAGCAAGGTCAGGTACTCTGTGTCAGCGGAGAATCTGTCCAGAGCAGAAACAAAAGTCATAATCAGTTTCGACACCGAACGCAGTGTGAAGGAACTTCCGCCGATGATGGCCATTGCCGTCAAAGAAGGAATTCCGCTCAAGATATGCAACGGAGAGTCGATATGGTCATCAGGCAGACCGGTACTGATCAGTTCCGGCAAGGCCGTGGCGGTATTCACGGCAAAAGGCATAGTGGACATTAAAAAAGTGAGGCTGTTCTTCGCGAAGGAAGAAGACTACAACCTCTTCAGGTTCATACACCCTCTGTACAAGGAGAAGTGAAGACATGGCAAAGAAAACAGAATCCCAAACCAGTCAGGCGATATACACTTGTCCATTCTGCTTCAGTTCGGTGGATCTGAAGAACATACACCACCAGTGCACGAACCCGGCGTGCACTAAGATATTCCTGAGAGAACTTGATGATAAGAAAGGACACAAGTATCGGTCAAAGAACATCGAAGAAGAAATCGACATAGAGAACTCGATATTCCTGGGAAAGGACCCCGCGGGTCCTTCGCCCGTGACAACAAAATATCACATAATAAGGGATCCCTCCGGTATATGCGATATCTGCAGAAAACCTGTTTACAAGAGGCTGTGCCCCAGCTGTCACAACCCGATACCGCAGGGGGCAGAGGAAGAAGGCAGTACCGTATTCGTGGTCCTGGGACCAAAAGGTGTCGGCAAGAGCCATTACATCGCGGTGCTGATTAACCAGCTGAGGAACTCATTCTCCCCTGAATTCGGGGCGACCATGAGTCCCGCCACTGACCGTACTACCCTGAAATACAGAGATATGTACTACAAAAGGCTGTACGAGGAAGGAAGGAGGCTGGCCCCTACGATGTCGTACGGAGAGAGCAGAGAATCTAGAGAGCCCATGATCTACTATCTCAGATTCCTTGAGGGCGACTCTCCGCGCGTCTATACTCTTGCATTTTTCGATACCGCAGGAGAAGACCTGAGTTCAACCGATACGATGAGGGGGCTGAACATTAACTCGTTCATTTCCAGAGCATCCGGAATAGTTTTCCTGGTCGATCCTCTCCAGATACCTTACATAAATACGAGGATACGTATGGAAAACAAGCCGCCTGCGGGCGTTGATGTAGCTAACATGTTATCGAACATAGCAAATATAATAAGAACAAACAACCGCCTTAATATGAAAGATTCAATACGGATTCCGCTGGCTGTAGTACTCACGAAGACCGATGTACTTATGAAAGCCCCGGAAAACGATGAAGAAAGCAGTATACTATTCGGTCTGAACTCCTCGCTCAACATCGAAAGAGAGAAGGGTAAATATGACCGGACCAACATTGAACAGATAAGTGCCGAGATCGAGGAATATATGCGCAGGGCCATACCAAACGGTTTCGTGCAGAAGGTCAGGGAATTCAGAGAACATTCGTATTTCGCCGTATCGGCACTGGGAAGCAACCCTGCCGGCAGCATGCTTACCAGGGGGATATCGCCGATGCGTGTGGAGGATCCTTTCATATGGCTTCTTAACTGTGAAAGTCCGGAGGAGAAAAGATGATTGAAAAGAAGAGATCCAGCAAGACCAGTAAGCTAAGGAACTTTCTGGTAACCGGGTCCATTGAGGACGAGGAAGATGACCGCACAGCCGCGGAAGAAGAGATATCATACGGCGGCAGATTCGAAGAATATCCCGAAGATGAGGCATCGGAGGAAATAATCGAAGAAGGCGGAGCGGCGTATGACGCGGCGGAAGAAGAACAGACTGCCGAACCGGAGGAAAAAGACACAGACCGCCAAATCGTTCCGGGGACGGATGTCTCGGTTCTCGAGAGCGAAATAGCCGATCTCAGAGAGGCCGTCGCCAAACTTACATCGGAACTCGGAAAATACACCACATCAAGAGAACAGCTTAAGGAATATTCGCTGATAATGAGCAAAAGGGACGCAGAGCTTTCGAACAGAAAGTTTATCGGGATGCTGGAACAGCTTTCTGCAATGAGGGAGGACTTCTTCAAACTCTGCAAGGGAATGAATGCCAAATTAGACAGTTTCTCAACGAAGGATATGATAGATTCCTTCGAAGCATACGGAGTCGACATGGAGAATATCCTGTCCGACTGCGGCGTGCGGATAGGCCGCAGCGACTGCGAGAGACTGAACACAATGAGCCAAAGAATCATCGATGTCATACCCACCGATGATGAATCCATGAACGGTATGATTGCGGAGAGGGTGTCCGACGGCTATGATTACCAAGGACGCATTCTCCTGAAGGAGAAAGTGAAAGTTTACAGATTTTCGGAGAACGGAAAAAAAGAAGGAGATGAAGGAAAATGAGCAACGAACATGCAATCGGAATCGATCTTGGTACGACATACTCGTGCCTTGCGTACATAGACGAAGAAGGCGACACTGTCGTCGAGAAGAATTTTGAACAGGAAGATACGACACCTTCGGTCATACTCTTCAACGAGAACGGCGAGATAATCGTCGGTTCCCCGGCTAAGGACATGGCGATCATGTACCCCATGGAAAGAGTGATAACGGCAATAAAGAGGCAGATAGGAACCGACTACGAAGTAGATGTCGACGGAGACAGATACACACCGGTCACCCTTTCGGCAGCCATACTCAGAAAGATGATCAATGACTTCAACGACAATCACGGCACTGACATCAAGAGAGCCGTGATAACATGTCCCGCATACTTCGGTCAGACAGAAAGGGATGCCACAAAAACGGCCGGAAAAGTGGCCGGACTCGAAGACGTGACGATAATCAATGAACCTACCGCGGCGGCCATATCATTCGGTTTCGGTGCGGGTGCAGGGGAAAAGAAAAGGGTAATGGTCTATGACCTCGGAGGAGGCACATTTGATGTGACCATTCTTGAGATAGACGGGAATTCGTTCACCGCTGTCGCAACAGACGGCGAGAGGCTTCTCGGAGGCAAAGACTGGGACCAGGCACTCACAAAGATTATAAAACAGAAGCTGTGCGAGGAGAACGGCATTGACGAAAGCGAACTGGAAGATGATGACGATGTCAAACAGTCTCTTATTCTCGATTCCGAGACCATAAAGAAGAGGCTATCTTCCGCCGAGTCTACAAAAGGAACCCTTACTGTCGGAGGAAAGAAGGCCGTGTATACGATAACAAGGGCGGAGTTCGAGGCCTCTACGGCACCTCTCGTGCAGACTACACTGGACATAATCGACAGAGCACTCGCATTGAAAAATTTCACCATCGGCGATATCGATGATATAATTCTCGTGGGAGGTTCATCAAGGATGCCTCAGGTGAAGAATGGCATAAGCGAAAAATACCCGGATACAAACGTCAGGGTGTTCGATCCGGATCAGTCCATCGCAAAGGGCGCGGCCATATTCTCGAATGCTCATAACTGGGCCGGTGCAGAGACAGCCGCGGCAGCACATGTTCCCGCAGAGGGAGAGATCACGGTCCACAACGTACTGAGCAAATCCTTCGGGATCAAAGCTATGTACGATGACGGAAAGGAAATGATCTCCAATATAATCTTCAGAAATGAGGTTCTTCCGATAGTGTCCACAAAGACCTACTTCCCGATAGACGACGGTCAGACATCTATCAAGGTAGAAATCTACGAGAATTCCGCTTCCAACAACGAGGATGGAAAAAGAATAGACCTCATAGACGGATACAGCGTCGGAGAGTTCGAGATGGACCTTCCTGAGGGAGTGACGAGAAGCACCCCCATAACTGTGAAGTTCGTGGCGACCGACGAGGGGATACTGGTGTCAAGCGCAGACTGCATGGACCAGCACACCGAATACCAGCTGCAGAATAAGCTCCAGATGTCCGACTCTGAGATCAGAGACTCACAGGGACTGATGGAGAAAGTATCAAACGCAAATTGAATAAACAGGGGGGGGGGACCCCCCCCCCATCTTACTTCAGGCCGAGCTGTGTGTACAGTTCCTCCCTCTCTTTTTTGGTTATGTCTCTGTAACGGCCTTCTTTCAGGTCACCCAGCAATATATTGACTACTCTGACACGCTTAAGGTTCCTTACGTCATATCCGAACTGTTCGCACATTCTCCTGATCTGCCGGTTCAGACCCTGTCTGAGGATGATTCTGAATTCCCTCGGTCCGGAGGCCTCAACGAAGCACCTCTTGGTCAGTCTGCCGTCATCCAGCAGCACACCTCCGGACATCTCCCTGATGAACTCCTTTGTTATGTCTTTGTTCACCCTGACTATGTATTCTTTCTCATGCTCGTTCCTTGAACGCATGATCCTGTCTGCAAGATCGCCATTATTCGTCATCAGCATAAGGCCTTCGGAGTCTCTGTCGAGTCTTCCGATGGAAAATATCCTTTTCGGGTATCCTATAAAATCCACCACATTGCTCTCATCGTTATGATCGGATGTCGAAGTTATACCGACAGGTTTGTAGAACGCGAGTATAACATCTTCTTCAATTCTTTTGATCTCTTTACCGTCTACGCATACAATGTTCCCCGGAGATATGACCTTGTCCCCGAGTACCGCGGTCCTTCCGTCAATGGTAACTCTTCCCTCTGTGATGATACGGTCGGAACCCCGCCTCGATGCCACTCCTGCCTCGCTGAGGAATTTGTTGAGACGAACCAACCCCTGTTCTTCTTTGTCTCCGGCCATGTCCAACCGTAACAGGGCCGGTATTTTTAACTTGTTGTTCATACAGGATATAAGATGTTCGGAAGGAAACGGACTGGACCTGTGATAAAGACTCAGTTTCTGAGACTGCATTGGGATACGGAGGACCCGTTTGTCTTCGCATCTCATCATGCCGACGACTACCCCAAAGGGAATGCCCAGCAAGCCCCACCCCTAAGCGAGATCGGGGGAAGGAATCTGGGACGCGACTACAGTAAGGTCTTCGGGTTCCGTATGTACCACGGAAAAGTGGTACCTGGATTCCCTATGCATGCCCATTGGGGGTACGAGACGGTAACCATACCTGAAAAAGGCTTCATAGATCATTTCGATTCTCTGGGCAATCAGGGAAGATATGGCTTTGGAGATATCCAGTGGGTATCTGCAGGCAGTATGTACCTGCATGACGAGATGTATCCTCTCGCATATGACGACCGTCCCAATCCGAACGACATAACACAGATAATGATAAACCTGCCTCTGAAAGACAAAGGCTCCGACCCTGCGGTCAATATGATGTGGTCCGAAGATGTACCGCTGATCGGCGGGATAGATCGTAACGGCAGGAATTACTCGGTAAAGATAATAGCGGGCAGTTTCGGCGGGACCGATGCACTTCCTCCGAATGAAGTATCTTGGGCTGCGGATAAAGAACATCATGTGAGGATACTTCTGATAAGGATGTCTTCCCATTCTGAAATCCTCTTTCCGAAAGTATCTTCGAGTCTGGGAAGGAACCTGTACTTCATTGAAGGCAGCACCGTCTGCATCGGAGGCAGAGAATATGAGACCTCCCAAAGGTTCAAACTGAACGGAAATGAAGACGTGACGGTTGTAAACGGAGATTTGGACGGAACCTATTGGTTACTTGAGGGCGAACCCATAGGCGAGAGAATGTCATCATTCGGACCCGTCATACTTGACAGCGACAAGAGTGTCAGAGATGCAATGAATCATGTGAGAAAGGAGGAATTCAATAAATGGCCATGGGATCTCATCGACAAATTCCATCCCAAAGGCACGAACAGATTTATCAGGTTCTCGGACGGCAGAGAGGAAATCCCTCCTCTCTGATCATCCGAACAGTTTTGTCTTCAGGTCTTCGTCGTTTTCTGACAGTATCCATGCGAACGGCTCCGCCGCATTAGCACTGTCGCCCAGAGATGCAACTTTGAAGTATTTCACATTCCCAAATGCGGACTGAACAATATCAACGATTGTCTTTTGGCCGTACTTATTCAGAAAGTCGGCGGGTGTCCCTTCCGCATCCACACTCGACCTGATTTTCGGGTCATCCATTTTTGTGAGTACAACAGCAAACGGGATGGCTGATCTGACTGCCGGACCGTATCCGTTTATTTCAGTGTACATATGATAGAATGACTCCAGTGTTGCCACCGGAGTGTTTTTAGAGCCCTTCGTAGGCGACTGGGAATGGTACAATGCCATGACCTCAAACGGATCTATCGCGAGTACTATGCCGTTGTTGTACTTGTAGTACTCCTCAAAGAGGATCTTGTCCCGGTCGGGCTGGAACTCCAATCCGGATATGTCATTGATAATCACCTGTTTTTCGGGAAGTTCCCTCGCCCTGAGGAAGAAATACTCCGAATCGAGTTCCCCCGCAGGCGTCGGAACAACATGTGATTTCCCGCGCTGAGCGTCGGCCGATATTCCTTTGGTGATTATCTCGGACACTATACCTTTTTCTTTGGCCAGAGCGGCTATCGACTCCGCTGCAGATATCATCATTGTCGTCTTCCCGGATCCTGCGGAGCCTACCATCGACACTGCGAGCGGCCTGGCCTCATGGCTGAACATCTCACCCTTGCAGTATGGACATACAGTCTGTATTTTTGCCCTGATTCCGTCCGCATTTGTGCTCGGAATTTTGTGTCCGTTGTTGCATGTGTGATATCTTACACCGTATTTGTTCGGTACCGGATAAGACAGAGTAAGTCCGCATTTACACTTAACGTCCGGCCGGTAAAATTTTCTTTTGCACTTGGGACATACTGCATACCTGGTGTCTCGATCATATGCCCTGCGGTCTTTGGATGCTGCAAGTTTCATCCTGATATTCATGACAGTCCAGGCTACCGCAAACAGCACGGCCAACACTATATCCATGATCAGCGCAAAGGGAAGCATAAACGGTATGAATATCATCGGAATCAGGACGGGAACTTTCTTGAATCCCCAAGCTGCCGTCAGCATATTCCAAGGTATCATAAGGCATCGCAGGAACGCTTTCGGTCTGTGGGTGAAAAGATACTCTTGGGGATCGTCTGCACTCCCCTTCAGATCTCTTGTCGCCCGCGATGCACATCCGGCTGCGACAAGAGCAAACCCTACTGTAAACAACAGTATAGTCGCATGTGCCCCGCTGTCATTTCCGAACGGGTCCGTATACAGCCCGATCAGATCCCAATATGCATTGTGTATCGATTCCGGCATGGCAGAACCGCTGAATAATCCGAGCAGATCAGCCGTGACTGAGAAGTTTCCGTCGTTTATGTTCATCACGGTTTGGACAAATGATAAGACGGCGCAAACTAAGGCAATCCCTATGAGGGTTCCCATCAATGCCTGGTTTGTTTTGTTCATCACCCACCGCATCAGACTGAGGAAATATAATCGTTTTCAATATTCCAGGAACTGTGTTCGGCAATCTCTGCTCTTTCATTCGCAGCGGTGGATGCGGGGGAACGGGATGCATTACGGAATTACTGTACCAGATACGGACGTATACATAGGCAGATTAATATTCAAGCGGATTGATGCGCCCCTGCGCGCTGTGATATAATGCGGTGCGCACAGCAATAAGGAGAAAAACTCATGAATATGAAATCTTCGAAAGGAATTACCTCTTCCCCGGGTGTAACACACGGCCAGGGGGGGGGGAATTTTGATTTCCCCAGCCGTCTGAATATAACGGTATTGTTTGCCGCTGCT
>JAIRYF010000014.1 GCA_031267895.1 Candidatus Methanoplasma glyptotermitis | reverse complement strand
ATTATTGCTTCGTTACAGAATTTGACAGTTACTTACGCTTACGATAACAAACACTCTCTCAGACGTATCTATTCCAACTTCGAACCCCTCAATTCACTCATTCTGAAGGATACGGCGGTTGTTTCCCCGTTCTCAGGATGAAAGCCCCCTTCAGACCGCGGAAATGTCTGATGACAGCTGGCAAAAACAACTCGACCATCAGCGTAAGCTCTCCCGAACATCAACTGTCAAATTTTCCCAACAACGAAATCAACTGTCGAACTCAGGAATTAACTTCAGGAAGGAATGAGAGTGCGTGTTTATTCTGTTCTGTGATGCGAACATAATGAAAATTATTCATCCGAAAAATTGCACGCTGGGTGTGAAATAGGTGGGCCCGGCCGGATTTGAACCGGCGACCTCCGCCGTGTGAAGGCGACGTCATAACCCCTAGACCACAGGCCCGTGTTCCCGCCCATTATATTTGAGGTATTTAACCGTTGAGAGCGGGCGATTACGTGTTTGATGGCCGTCTGCATTGAGAATTTCTGCGGAGATCAATTCATCAGCCTTCTTTCGGAAGGGTCCGCAGTCCTGTGTAATGCGGGAATGACCCTATGAAAACAGCCCGGTACCTGTGGTATTTATAAATACTTGCGCAACCAATAGTACGGGGTGTATTCTGCGCGCGCAGAAGGAGGGATATCATGGAAACAAACAGAATAAGAAAATATTTTGCAGAACTGGTGGGTACCCTGATATTGGTCTTCATGGGTTGCGGTGCCGCGGTCTTTCTGGGCTGCAGCACGAACGGGGGGCATCTGGCCGTTGCATTGGCGTTCGGCCTCTCGATAGTGGCTGCAGCATACGTCATCGGTCCGATATCCGGCTGTCACATCAATCCCGCGGTCTCTCTGGGGATGCTGCTCACAAAGAGAATAGGAATCAAGGATTTCACCGGATACGTAGTGTTTCAGATAATCGGTGCTGTGATGGGTGCCGCGCTGCTCTGGGGACTCGTCAGCATAACCGGAATAGTTGATCTGACGGCCGGTGCGCTGGGAGCAAACAGTGCCGCGGCCACCGGCGTTGCAGGTGCTGTGTTGGTCGAGATAATTCTGACGTTCATCTTTGTTCTTACGATACTCGGCGTAACGTCCGATAAGACGAAAGGAAGCGTCGCTGGCATTGTGATCGGTCTCACACTGGCCTTTGTGCACATTGTGGGAATACCTCTCACCGGAACATCGGTCAACCCGGCGAGAAGCATAGGTCCGGCCATATTCTCCAACGTCGGTTCATCGCTGCCAGACTTGTGGATATTCATAGTAGCTCCGCTTATCGGTGCGGCAATAGCCGCCGCCGTATTCATAGGACTCTACGGACGGAAGAAAGCATCCGGGGAAGAAGACATCTGACCCTGCCTGCCGGGCTGTCCTCGGATTAAACTGTTTAAACAATCTATTTTCGGCGGTTTGCGGCAGCAAGACCGTTTTTCCGTCGGAATATTACAACTGTTGGGAGCGAACGCACGCACAGTAGGCTCAACATTAAAATACAAGAGTGAACACACACTATACAATGGTAAGAACAAACTGTCTCGGGTGCGGCAAACCTCTCGGGGGATTTTTGGACGCGTACAGCACTAAGCTGATGTATGGAGAGGTGTGCCTCACATGCAAGAAAAAACTGGCCTCAATACAGAATCACCAATTCATGACGCCTGAACAGATAAGCAACGTCATTAAGGGAAAGGTCCAAAAATCCGATATCAGGATCTCTCCGAATTTCACACCTTCTTTTGCCGAACAGGCAAAGCACTCGTCTCCCGCTGAAGAGATAAGGCAGTGCAAAGAACTGCTTGATGACGGAATAATAACGCAGGCGGAATTCGACAAGATGAAGAAGCGTATCATAGATCCCTGAAACCCGCGAGCCGCCGGAAACCCGCAAAAAGATTAACATATCCGGTTTATGCTATTCGGCGGTATGATATGTCCGAATGTCAGTTCTTCGTATGACGGTGAGAAGCTTGAGGCTGCGTTCCAGGCGGTTCTCCAGACAAAAAAGAGGGATTTTCCGTCGCATATCGGAGGTCTGAAGGTAGCCTCCGGCAACGAATTCGCCGTTAAAAGTCCCATTGATAACAGCATAAGCTTCGGTTTCTTTCAGGAACCCGAGGATGGGATAACAGACCGTGCCGTGGATGTTGCAATCAAAGCACATCTGTCGTGGAGTGCAACAGATATCGGGAGACGCATAAGTTACTTCAAAGACCTTCTGGAAACGGTCAGAGCGCAGAGATACAGATTGGCTGCAATGGTGATTCTCAGTTCCGGAATGACCCGGGACGAATCAGTGTCCGAGGTGGACAGGCTGATCGAAGTGATCTCCGCGGAGTGCGAGAAAACAGATAGCGGAATGAAGGGCAAAACCGGCGCGTGGGGGATAATCACTTCTCATAATTCTCCTCTCGCATCCCCGATAGGCCACGCGGTCGCCGCAATGATCGCCGGGAATTCCACAGTCGTCATGCCGTCCAGATATTGCCCGGTGCCTGTTTACACGCTGTACGAAATGATTGACAAAACGGGTCTTCCGCCGGGTGTGATGAACGTCCTGATAGACAGGAAGGACAGTACATACGAGAAGCTGGCAAATGATCCGAGGCTCGAAGGTGTCGTGATATCAGGGTCTGCGGACTGTCTGCAAGACATGATATTCCTTCAGGTCGATGATGAACTGAAGGTCCTGAATGAACTGAAAGGAATGAATCCGATCATTGTTCACAGACCGGGCGACATTGATGCGGCAGCATCCAAAATAATTTCATCGGCGTTTTCTTACAGCGGACAGAGGCTGTTCTCGACATCAAAACTTATAGTAACGGCGGATGACGGCGGCAAAATTGTAAACGTGCTTCTCGAAAAGGCCAAGGAACTGAAAATCGGCGATCCCACGGATGCCGGTGTATTCTCCGGACCTCTGATATCCGAAGCAAGCGCGAAGAAATTCGTCGGAAACATGGACAGAATCAGAGGCAATGTCCTGTACGGAGGAAGAAAAGTGGAAGACGAATTCACCGGAAACGGCTCGTACTTCACACCCGCGATCGTAACCGGTCTCGATGACAGCAGCGAACTCATGTATATGGACCAGGATATGCCCGTGCTCTGCATAAAAACGGTTCGGAATTTTGATGCTGCACTGGAAGAACTTGCAGAGACGGAATGCGGACTGTCGGCGGGCATATTCTCAAAGGACCGTAATGCTGTGGAGAGGTTCCTTTCCGAATCCGACGCGAGGTTCAGGTTCGTGAACGACAGCAACATTTCCCTGCGTCCCGCGGTATATGCCAGGGCAGAAGAGTTTCTGAAGTGATCAGATTCCTCTGACCGAAACTTTTTTGATATATCCTTTTGCAGTCTCGGCCATATCGGCCAATACGGACTTAGGATACGGTTTCGCGCCGAGTTTCGGATCCAGGACTGTCCTGCCGTCGAATTGCTGAATTATGATGCTGTTCGAACCGTCAATATCGCGGAGCATTCTGATGAATGATTCACGGGTCACGATGCCGGGCACGGCGACGGTTCTTATATCGTATGATATCCCCGAGTCCCGGAGGATGCCGATGCTTCTCCGTATCGATTCGGTGTCGACATCGACTCCGGCCGCCTCTGAGTATATTCGGGGATCTATCGGTGCCATGACATTCATGCAGACTTTGTCCACAAGTCTGGCACCGATAAGATCATCCAAGATATCGGGAGCACTCCCGTTGGTGTCCAATTTTACTTTCATCTTAAGTTTCTTTACCTTGCCTATGAGTTTGTACAGGTCGCTGCTGACGGTCGGTTCTCCCCCAGAGATGACAACGGCTTCAAGGAAATCTTTGTTTTCTTCTATGTATTTTAGAATGGAATCGAGATCTGCGGATCTTTCGGATGTGCATATAAGGTCGGGCCTGTTGCAGTACGGACATCTGAAGTTGCAGCCGGACATAAGTATCATGCAAGCGTTCTTTCCCTCCCAGTCCCGAAGGGTTGTCTTTACGAACCCCGCAATATTCATAAGATCATCCAAGGCCTGAAATATCAATGATTCTGAAAATGCCGTTCTGTTTTTCGAGGTATCCGTCCAGCGAGGCTCTGAGTTCATCAGCGGTAAGACTGCTGTTTTTCATATCGGCCACAACCTCCAGAGTCATTGTCTGATAAGATATCACTATCTTCGAGAAAACCGAGATTATGTTGATTTTCTCTCCGGCCAAAGGTTCAAGTGCCGTGTTTATGGCACCCGGGCAGTCGGGGATGCTTATGTTCACTTTTATAAGCCTTGTATCTTTTTTGAAGAATACGACCGACACCAGCCAGGAAGATGGATCCACAGTTATCATTGCCTCCGATCCTTCGACATCGCTCAGGATATCGCCGTACTCGGTGCTGAGATCGAACGAACCGGAGCGAAATGTTATCGGCGAGCCGCGTCGTATCTCTTCCTTCGTCTGTCCTTCCGATTCCCTCCTGAACATGCGGCCTATGTTTGCAGGTTTTATGCTTATGTATTTTATCAGGGACACCGAAGGGTCTTCGGCCGCTTTGAGCTGCGAGAATCTCTCCTTTATTATGTCCCCCTCGCCTGCGAAATTCAGTTCGCACATTATGTTCCAGATGATGACGGTTTCGGATATTCCGTTAAGGGACACAGAGTTCAGTATATTGATGCCTTGTTCTCCGAGGAATTTTGCGGACTGTACGGTCGCTCCCGGCACGTCTTCCATGTATACGTCTATGTGAGTGAGAGTCCTGAAGTTCTCGTGGGGATACATCGACAGTATCAGCTCGTATCTTTTCGGACCTTTGTCGGGATACCCGAAAAGCGAACTGTAAATGTATCCGCCCTCAACAAGCCCCATTATATCGGTGAGCCATCCGTCCATCCGGATCTTGCTGTTCTCTATCTTTGTGAACTCCCAGTTCTTCATCTTATCCCTATCCGGTCAACCTATTCTGTTCATATATCCTTTCGGTCGGAGTTTTTAATCGAAACCGCCGGTTTCATCCAAATAGGTTCTTCTCCGATGTGCCTGATGTCGCGGGAAATATTCTTTATGCTTACCGAGGACTCATCGGAGTCCGTAATTTCTCTGAGTCCGGATATGAGTTTGCTCCCTCTTTCCTCAAGTTCGGTGCCTTCGACCGCACTGCGTATCAAGTCGGCGGCTTCTCTTATCTTTGCGGAGGCTTTCCTCAGTTTCCTCACGGAGACTTCTCTGAAAGAAACGTCGCCTGCGCTCGCTTTAGAAAAGATGTATCTGCTGGGTACGAGCACATCTTTGCCGATAGCATACGGACATACCGTGCATTTCCTCTTTATCTCCACAGAATCCCCGTCCAGCGACATGTTCATTACAGATGCCATGGCATTCCCGCAGACCGGGCATATATGCGGGATGCTGTCAGTATTCGAGTCTCTGTACTCTATCGATATTCCGACTATTCCTCTTTCCAGCCCTATTCTTCTAGTTCTACCTCCGCCGATCCGATAGCCTGAGTCTTTTTTCAGCAATTCGTCTCTTATCATCCTAACAAACTCCGCCTGGGTCTCGATGCGCGGAGTCTTGCGGATCACGGCAGTTATGGCATCGGAAACGGTATCTTCATCAGGGACCCTGTACGACATTGCACATCGGATTCCGTTTGAAGGTATTAACCGTTTCCGATACAATATCAGGATGCACCGACTGCGATGTTGAACGTTCTGATCTGCCCCGTGAAGTCACAAACTCCGCCAAATAGGCAGACGTGCATTTATTGAAAGCCTCTTACCGTTTTGATCCCCGTCACGTCAACAAAGAACCGTCAAAAAACGCATAAATCTTGTTTTTGCCCCGCCTGCCGATTGTTTCATTACCGTAAACGAACTGTACGGTAAAGCGGATTGGTCTGTCTGCAAAATTCTTCGTAAGCTCGGTAATGTTGCTGTGATCAAGTACGCTCGCCAAAATACCTTTGCCATCGGGCACGTCGAATCCGGACCGGGCAGCGTATCCGGTTAGCAATCATCCTGTTTCGGTTTCGTTTTGAGGCATTTCCAACAATTGCAACTTTTTCCACAATCATCCTTGTTGTAAAATACTCCTACAGCATCAAGAAAGGAGAACTGTCGCTCGGCGTTGCCATTGTCCCGGACGGCGCGTACTTCTACGTCATTGAAAAGATGATATCCGATTCATTGCCATCGCGGACGTATCCTGTTTCATGAATGCATGCATCCTTCTGAAGAGAATGTTTCTCCTAAACCTATATCTCTTATGATATAGTCTGGGCATCCTCCTCTGCAACGGATAAGGATTTATTTCCATCGGAACCGCCGAGACAGACTACATGACTTCCGAGTGGAAACCAGCGTGCACAGACGGCATATGTTTCGGCCGTTTTTTCTTCTCTGATCCGTCCTAGGTGTATGTCCCCCCCCCCGTTGTACATAATGCACCGCATCCCGGTATCCGTCACCAATCATTATTCCTCTCTGTATGAACATCTTGCCGATGCGTCTAAAATCCTCTTTTTCTAAAAATTATGAATATATTTAATATTCGGTCCGCCTTCGGAGCCACAGGCGAGGGTAGCCGAGCCGGCCAAAGGCGCAGGACTTAAGACACCTAGGGAAGAAATTCTGTCCCGCAGGGGTTCGAGGGTTCGAATCCCTCCCCTCGCACTACATCGGGCTGGCCAGCAGTCCGAGATTTTGTTTTCAAAGATTATTGCATTCATTTTCATTTCTCCTTTTTTTCATTTCTCCATGTTCCTATTATTTTCGCTACTACTCGGTCGTCGCGTGGGCGGGCGTAGTTCATTTCAGTTGTTTTAGATGAGGAGTGGCCGAGTATGATGGCTACATCATCGACGCTAGCCCCCTCATCTATCAAGAATTGCGCATATGTGCGGCGTGTCTTACGGAAGTCGAATTCTACACCGCATTGCTCTATGATTTTTGTGCGATCTTTGGAAAGGGTGTTTGTTACCAGCGGGCCGTTTCCCTTTCCGGGGAAAAGGAAAGACGATTGAGAATCCCTTACCGAGAGATACACGCCCAAGATGTATGCGGCATCCGGGTGTATGGGGACCGTGCGGGCGGTTCCGTATGTGGACATACCCTTAACGTGGTCTAAGTAGATCGTGCTGAAGTCTGATGTGTCCAGATGGCGAACCTTAGCATGCTGCAGCTCCTGCGTGCGCAGACCCGAGCAGTAAGCGAGTACGCATAATGCGCAGGCACGCACTAACAGGTACGGCGACGCAGCAGACAGCGTATGCGAATAAGCAATGACGCGGTCGTACTCTGGACGTTCCGTTACGGGAAGGCGTATATGCCTATGGTGCTGGAACAGTGTGGGATATTTCGCACGTGCAACATCAACGCAGTTGTTTCCGTTCAGGAACATACAGAGATTCTTGATAGATCCGAGATCGTGAAAAACCGATTTGTCTTTGAGGCCGCGTTTTCGCTGGAAAATGATGTATTCTTTTATGTCCTCGGGCGTGAATTTATGCGGATCGGACGTACCGACCTTTCTTTTTTCGTGCAGGAGTATAAACTGACGCGCTATCTTCGGGTAGCGTCTCTGAAGCTCGGAATACGTGCCATCAGAGTAAACCCCGGAATACGATTCCATGAACCGATTGACGGCCGCCATAAATGGGTATCGCGTGGCAATCACCGCGGTAGCTCAAAAAGTCTGTCTCCGGTTTTAGAACACATGAGATCTCCCCCCCACAGGCTCATATTTTTCAACTCCCGAAGAATTTCTGAACGGACAGCGCGGAGTTCCGCACCCTGCGTGATCTTCATTCGGGCATTGGGAGCATGGCATGAGCGGACGGCCGCATTTCGGACAGGGCGATATGCGGTCCGGAGGAATCTCATACTCCCGTCCGCACTCGGGGCACCACTCATCGATGTAGGAATGAACGGGGCTTACGGTCTCGGCTGCCTCCCCGTCCTATTCCTCGTCGTATTCTTCCAGAAGATCAGCGTAGATATTCATCGCAAGGTCCTCGGCCCAGATCCTAAGCGTGCGGTCTGCTTCCTCTTTGGATATTTTCTTTGCTCCCTCATCCAGATATTCATCACGGGAAAGCGGACCAATAATAGACTTAAGACCAGCATTGACATACCATACATCCGGGCCGAAGGCCAGATAGAGCGTGTAGCCGTCGAGATAAAACCCGTCGGCGGACATTATTTCACCTCCAAGCGTGCGGTGGACCCGTCGACCGAGACGATGAAGGAACCCTTCAGCCCTATGCGTTCAAGGCGACACTTAGCGTCCGCGAGTGTTCCGGAGTTGAGGCATGTATCGTCTCTTTCGAAAGATACGACGGCGGGGCCTGTGCGGTCGAAAACGTAAACGACGGACATATGTCAGATCACCGCCGATGCGATTTTGCGGTTGGGTGTCATGCTGCTGTAGATGTCGATCCTGTCGGGGTGAATGTATGCCGTGTAAACCGGCCCGCCGCCGGGTATCCTCTTGTAGCATTTCGGGCCGGAGGTCCAGAACCACGGTATCCAGCCGTCGGCGGGGATTCCATGTTGAGTGCAGATTGATAGGAGTTTGCCGAAGACTTCACCGTAGAAGGGGATGTCCTCGGGGAGGATTGGACAGGCATAGCTCATGATACCGGCACCTCCTTGGCTCTGAAGTATGCGTCCAGATATCCGCAGTCTTTTATCTCTCGGAGTATCGTATCGATGATCCACTTCCTGCCGGCGAATTTCGCTTCCTTGGGGCACTCGTCCAAGACGGAGAAGTATATTCCTTCGGCGAAGTTATCCCGGGTCCCGTAGTCTGCACTGTCGGGACCGCAGTCGTTGATTTGGTTGTCGCATCCGCCCACTTCACGCTGGATTGCCAGCAGTGCGACCTTTTGATTTACCGTCAGGTCTTTGCGGTCGGAGAAGTCGTACAGGGCTTGTGCTTTCAGCAGTGAGGCATTCATGCCGATGCCTCGGACTTCAAGATTTTTTCAAATACTGCACGTCTGACAAAATCGGACGTATTCATTGCGTTTCCCTTCTGGACCTCAATGCGGATTGCTTCGAGGTCCTTATCTGTTATTTTAATGGATAATGCTACCATGTGAAGTATATGTCAATACCAATATTTAATAAATACTATAGTATGCATATGTCCATACAAAATAATTACTATTAAAAGTGAGATTACCCTACATGGCAAAGGATAAGGTTCTATCCATCAAAGTGCCAATAGGACTTTATGATAGAATGGTCAGAGAAGTGGAGCTGGGAGAGTATACCAACGTATCTGACCTGATAAAAGTGGCGACGAGGATGCATATCCAATATCTGGAGACAACGAGAACATCCGATGCACGCGCCGCTTACACCGAAAGCGGCGGAACCATACGTACGGCCGAAGCGAACGACTTTACGGCAGAATACGACAGAGGGGGGGGGGGTCCTCGGTCCGTGGATCAGTCTCCACCTCAAGAGAGCAGGAATTAACCCAGAAGCGTAAGGAAGACGATGCGCCGGGAGACCCTAAAGGGAGGCGGGGCGCATGATGAGGGATGAGGCAGGTATAGGTTCTGTATCCAGTGCTGGTTTGATAGCGGTGGTTGGCGTTATTTTATTTGCTGTGGCATTCGGAATAATAGTAGCAATTTCTGTAGATGAATCTGAAGAAAGCGGACTGACAGGCACATTTACGTATTCTGTTAGCGGACACAGCACGGACGAAACAGAGGTATACTCCGGTACATGGAAACTCCAGTTTAAAGACGGAGTGTTGACAAATTCAGCGAAAAATCAATTGACCACCGTTGTGCTTGTTGATGACGATTCCATATCTCTTGAAAAGTACAAGATTAGTAAACATAACTCTGGAGGTGGCAAATGGGCGGCCCCGCCCATAATAGACGATCCATCTCAAAAAAACAACTCCATGATAAATGGGATTTATTACGGGATTACGCAGATCAATACAAATTATGGTATGATGGACCTTAAAGAGTATCTAATTTCATATTCGGGTGAGAATTATTGGTGCTACTGTGATGATGATGGCAAAATATACCTGTTGAAAAGTGAAAAAAATAATGTTGTCTATGAATTGGTGGACTTCTGAAATTTCCTCGAATGCTCTGTTCCAGAATTTCACGAGATAGTATTACTGTATAAGGTAATACCTTTTCCGTGTCACGCGGGGATGTACGTGTGCCTCACGCCTGACCGCGAGGGATTCGGGACTGCGGATTACGCGGAATATCCTGCGATATGCGGTATGCTGCAATGAGGTATTCAGCGGGATCCTGTTCTTCGATGCTTCGGATTTCGCAGGATTCGGAGTTTCGCGCCGGACCCGCGGTACCGGCGCATGATGCGAAACACCGCAAAACAGAATTAAATAGTTTGAATAGCGGTGGGGCGGTTGAGGTAAGGCTGGGTAGCATCGTCGGCTCGGCAATGTCCAGCACTCATCTTTTGGATTTTACATGTCTGACTTTAGTTTTTGAGCGTATCTTCCTGAAGTCGTCAGGATTGTTTATTCCCGTCTCTGGATTTGGGTTGTATTTCGCACCAACCGCGCCGGCAGGGAAATCCGCCGCCTGGAGCGCGGGCATTTCTATTGATGCAGCAGTTCTTCCCGGTTCGGCCAGCTTTACCCCGTGCCGTTCGGCGGCTTTGTTTACCGCTTCCTTCGTAGATCCCGCTTTTAATGAATTGTGTTCATCGAAGATCACAGCGACCCCGCCGGGGTCTGCTCTAACGTCTTTGTCACTCATAACATCATAAAGCAGAACATCAGCCGTATCTCGGTACAGTTTCTTGCCGCTGACCTGTTTGGCCGACTTGTCCGCAACCACGGCCTTTATTTTTGGATCGGTGGCCATAACATCACTCAATACACTTCTGCGGACCTTATCGTCAGACGAGTGGTATTTGAGTTCATTCAGAGCTTCTGCGCGCTCTTCCGGCGGCAGGCGCGTGTTCTTGGGATACTTACCGGCTATGTATTCGAGTTCTTCCGGATGGTCGGTTATTACTGCCGTCATAGTCAGTTTCTTGCTTGATGCGGGTTTCCGGCCCATGTCTCCGGATTCGTCGATGAGGACGACCTTAGGCGTCGGGAGCCACCGGCCGTTATCGGCCCTGGCCTATCTGCGTGCGCTTTCGCTTATTTTGTTTCTTGTTGCCTGTGATAATTCTTTTGTCATGTTCGGTATGTGTGCGTATGTGCGCGTGCATTATGCGCGTGCGGATGTGTCCTGTGTCCGCACGCGCGCCCGGATGCACATGCCGGGGATGTTCCTTTTCTTTTGATTATCTCTTCTTTTTGGATTTTGTTTTCTTCGTTCTCTTTATCGTCTCACCTCCTCCCAAATTATTGATTTTTGAGCGTGATAAGTTAAAAGTTCGGCGGCGGCCCAATAATGCGCGCGTACATGCGTGCGCGTAATACAGGAAACAGCCGAATGTTCGGCATAAGTTCGGTGCATGTTCGGCCATTACTGCGATGCCTCCGATTCAAGGAGTTTCCGTATCCTGGCTATGCCTTCCGAGACAGTAGATTTGGCAAGGTGCAGTTCGGCAGCGATCGCCGACTGTGTTTCCCCCGCTTCTACCCGGCGGAAAATGGCAGCGTCCCGAGTGTATCTGGGGTCTTCCGCAAGCTTATCCAGCGTCTGTTCTTTAGTCGGCTTCGGAGCCGAAGCGTAGTATTCGGAGGTCTTGAGCAGTGCGGGGCGTGTCCATAACGGATCGATTTTGGGGACGTACTCGTAATTATGCCATCCCACGCTGTCGCCGGCAAGCATTCCGGGCATGCATGCGACCGTGCGGGACCTGCGGACTTCCGCAGTCTGGCGTTCTGCGTACTCCTCTCGGATAGCTTCATAACCGCGCGTTCCGACTTTTCCCGTGACCTTCCGGGCATCGTCCGGGTCGCTCATAGGGGAAAGGAACGCAAACAAGTCCGGATTCCGGAAGTTGGCGTTGACGCTGGAATACCTCTGCCAATTCAGTATTCCGTATACGATACCGGTGCTGCCTATCCTATCTTCGACGATGTGCCGGATCATGTACCACTTCTGCACTTTGTCGTTGGCTTCCAGCGTTCTGTACGACGACTGATACGACATCGCATCATCGACGCAGACAGCCACCACCCGGATATCCGGAGGTGTTCGGCGGACTTCGTCGAAAGCGATATCTAAGTTGTCGGTGTAGATTATGCGGACCAGTCCGGGATACTCCTGCGAGATCAGCCACAGGAGATACATGCAGTACTCCGTTTTACCTGACCCCTGGAGACCGTTAACGCATATCTGGACAAACTGCATGTTCCCTTTCTGAATCGGCCGCAGGATAAGACGCTCTATACGCTTAGTTATGTTAGGAAGCGTATCCGACCGGGTGAAACAGTGGCCGAGACGATAACCTTTAACACGATCCCGTCCAAGTCTGCCGCCCACTCATTCACCTCTGCGGTATTCAGTCTGTTTCTTTCCTCCGTCAAGTTCCGGATCGCCTGCTATTTCCAATCTGTCCGGAAGTATCTTTTCAACTTGGGCACCCGAAACAGCGGATGCCGTCAGTATTGTATCCTCCCGGATACGCTTGCCCATCGTGTGGATTCCTTTAATCTGATGGACTGACCACAGGTTATCGATTTTCTTCTCAATGAGCGGGGCGACCTCATCCGGGGAATCCCGGAAACGGTAGGCGTAGAATGCCTGGAGAATGATATCGAGTTCGTCGACTTGCGATGCTTTCTTTGCCGTGTGGTCTGTATGGATCGCGTGGTACGTCAGTTTCGCGCCTTTCCACTCCGTCACAAGAGTAATCTGGCCGAGTGTGAACCAATAGGAACCCTGCACCGTCTCGCCTGTGCTGTCGATGCCGCGTTCCATCCTGCCGCCTATCTTCTCGTACCGTGCGATAATCTCTTTGTGATTCTTCTTGAAGAATGCGAGTTCGTCCATTACATCTTCTAACGTTTCTTCCGTGAATATTGCAGTTTGGTAATCGTCGGCGAGAACGGAATCCTTGACCACGTCGGGCATCGGGGCGTAAGTCTGCTTACTTTCGGCCATCGGCGCGCCTCCTTCCGAAGATGTACTTACGGGTCATTTCCGACGGCTGCACAGTTCCCATAGTCTTCTCAAACGCGATCTTATCCAGCTGGTTGTGAGGTTCCGGATCGGTCATAGATTCCATGACAACGCGTGAGATGGAGCGTATTGCGCGGCGTTCCGCTTTGTGTTCAGACTGCATAAGCTTACGCGATAAGTCGATATTCGTCTTGATATCCATCTCGTGGCCTTCGATTGTGTAGAGTATCTCAAGAGACGACATCATCTGGGACGGCGCGACGTAAATAACCGGCTTATATTTCTTGAGTTTGAATCTCCACTTGTGTATAATATCAAAATCATCAGTGGTGTAACCGCTTACCAGAATAGCCGATAACTCCGGTGTCGGATACAGAGGATCGTGAGGTTTTACTTTCCATTGCTTATCGAGATTCCAGTTTGTATCGAGTTCGGCATGGATGCCGAACACGGCGCGCTTGAAGTGTTCCCGCGGCGATTGGTACTGGAGGCACCACGTGTTGCCGTTCCGGTACGGCACAACGAAGGGGATATCGATTGTGCATGTCTTTGGGTTGACCACAACCAGATTGATATGCTTCCGCCGTCCGGATACCAGGAATCCTACAAGGTATGCAGCCGCGAAAAGAACAATCAGTAAGATCGGCAGCGGAAAGATACCCATGACAGAGACGGCAGCGGCGGCAGACACTGCAAGGTAGACGATGACAGAGCAGCAATCAACCGGCCAGATGAAATGGGCCGAACGCTCGGCGCACCGTCCGACAAGCACGCCGGCAATTGTGATCAGTACTGCAATCCACAGCGTAGCAGAATCGAGCGGGATATCCACCTGCATTATGTCCCTCCGGCGAAGATGTATCCGAGCGCATAAAGCGCAGTTCCAAGCGCGAGCAGGAGACTGATAGTTCCCGGCACCCATTTCTTGCGTGCAAGCTTAACGACGCCGACCGCCGCGAATCCCAGCGCAAACGCGAAGATTCCTATCAGATACAGATACGCCAATCCCGTTGCGGTAACGAGTGCAGCATATGCTCCTATGATAATAGGGGCAACCATTCAGGCCGCCCCCTTTGCAGTATTTTTCATTTTCAATGTTTCCCGGGCGTATAGAGGCACGCCCGTGCCTTGGTCGACTGCTGATACGGGTTTGGGGCATGCGGGCCTTCTGCGGCTGTCAGAATGCGGCATCCGGGGCATGTTACCACCCCAGAACAACGGAGGCAAACAGCAATACGCCGAAGATAATCATCTTGATGCGCGGACCGCGCCAGAAGTTGTACAGAAACTCAACAGCGAATATAGCGAGGCCGAAGTAATGCCAGTTGGAGGCGTTCAGCATACCGCCCCAGTTCAGGGCGATAACCAAACCGGCGAACAGAGCAATACCGTATATTGCAGCGTTCAGGCCGTGGCCCCGGAGGACTGCATAGCCGAAGTTGAGGACAACCCAAATCAGCGACAGATAGCCCCACAGTTCGCCGTCGAGGATCATAAGGTGCCTCCCTGCGTCACTCTCATAATAAAATCCCCGCTATCCATCCGGATGCGAACAGCCCTACACACGCAACTATCCCCGCGAGAAGAAGCAGAATCCATGATATGGGGAATTTCCACCATATAAGCGCAAGTTCAAGAGCAATCTGCAAAATTATCACGGTTATCAAAAGTTTCGCATCAAGCACTTTAGGTACATCGGTAGGTGTCTTGTCTCCATCGCCGCCGCCACTGTTGTGCTTTTTGACTTTATACAGAGATAGATCAATGCTCTGAACGTTCTGGCCTTTCGAGACTATCTTCTTAATATCAAGATCATAACCAGAGCTTAAATCAACAGGCATATTTGCGGCCAAGTTTGTCTGTCCGTTCCAATCAGAATAATTATCAACCTGGGCCCATATCATAGCAAACCCGGAGCCGCCCCATTCGTTCATCCCTATTTTCAGACTTTGCTCTGATGTTGTGATATATGGGGTGAAAACTGCGTCTTCAATCCAAAGTTTACCATTTACATAAACATCCCCGTAGCAGTACAGCCCTATTGATTCAACGTTAGTTACAAACTCATAATCGTCAAGCTCGGTTATGTTGTTCTGATAGTATGTGTAAATTTGTTTCATCGCCTGCACATATACAGCCTGAATTTCGGGCACGGACATTGTATAGCCCGGTATGTTGGTTGTTATCGATGAAGGGGAAATCCACATGCTGGATTCCTCCGTTATGTCGAATATCCCCCAAATCGCCTCGGCCGCATTGCATGTTCTATCAACGACACCGTTTATCGAGCGTATCAGGTCATTGTAGTTGCCGATAATATTGGTAATTGTGCCCCCAACATTCTGCAAGAGATATGAGTTTGCAACAATGCTATTCTTGTTCTGATCGGCGTACGTTACCGAGTACCTAAGGGATGCCGAATTGGCAACCAGAGACCCAAGAGAATTGTAGATCCTCACATGGTCCGCGCCGTTTGCGGTTATGTAGTATAGAGAAGTCCCCTGGCTGGCGACCATTCCGCCCACCACCTGTGCGGTGTGCGCAGAATCAACCTGCAGCATCGACCCCGCGTATGCGGAACCAACGGCCAGATCATAGAATCCGGAAGGGAGCGGGCCGGTGACCTGCGTAGATGCGTTGTAGACGCTGGACAAGTCGTTTGAGCCTTTGTTCAGTCTGTATTCAATTCCCGTTTCAACGTTGATGATATTTACAGTAGCCCCAGAACCGAAAACATACATCTTACCGAAAAAGGAATGATCAATTGCCGGCGTGTCTCCGAGCGGGCCTGTATTGTCGATATACACGCGGTTGTGCCCAGATGTGGGCGATGCAACCTGAAGAATGTCCATGTTGATGGTGGTGGTGGGTGTTGCCCCTCCGGACAATCCGCCGCCGTCCCACAGGAGACTGTACCCCATTGAGGAATAAGCCGCCGCCGAGTTCCACTGTCCGACATAGTATGAGGGGCTGTTGTATGCGTTTTCTATCGCGGAAGACCACGAGTAGAGGTAGTTCGATGCATTGGGCATAAGATAAGTTTCATCCAGCGAATAAATGGCATCATATTCTGCGTCGAGTGTCCAGTATTCAGCTACGGAGTATTCGGCCGACCGTTCAAAATAAGTGGCGGAAAACGGCCACATTTCGGCATCGGCAGGAAGGACTGTAGAGATCAGGTTTTTCGCGGTATCCATCGCAAAAATTACTTTGTTTGCTTCGGATGTCCTCATGGCACCGTCAACAGCATCCTGATCGCCGCCTCCTGCATCTGGAGAACCCGCAATCATCCCATATACAAATCCTGGAATGAATCCCGCAGAGAATCCCATAATATAGCCGACCACATAGCCGGCAAAATCCGGGGGTCCGGCGGCGAGAGGTATGCTATCGTATGCATCATCGGTAGCCGAATCAGATGAGGGTCCGAATGATCCTATGACCGGCGCGGCAACGGCCGATACCATGCATAAAATCAATATCAGCGTTATTATTTTGCTATTTTTTTCCATTTAATCACCAAACCCATAAAATTATGGATGCACAGAGGCAGAACGGAACCAGGAACAGCGACGGACGGTAACGCAATCCGATAACTAAGAAGATCAGCGCAAGCACTGCGGGGATTATCCAAATGCCGAGGCCGTCGCCGTCATCATCGGCATCGCCCGGAGGGACTAAGTCCGTATCAGACCATATTGCGTACAGAGTGATACTATTAGTCAGTGCAACAGTATCTCCAGGATTGTAGTTTATGCCATTGCCGCCAGACTTTGTATTCCAATGCATAAATTCGATACCCTCTACATTGAGAAACGAATTTCCCAAAATAACAACTGATGATCCTATCTGGCTTGGCATCTCGCCAAGTCCGCCATTAGGGTCATACGAAAGCGTAAAAGAATCATTATCGTCAGCATCAGACGGGACAGTGATAAATGCCGTATGCGGAAATTCCTCACCGTTTATTATGAGGATCATCTTGACGGGATACGCCCCCTGTTCGGCATATTCCGCGACCGCGGTTTGAGTTCCCGGCTGTCTCTGTGTACCCGATAAGAGATTGGTCGTTCCCCAATCCACGAACATGACAACGCCGGGGCCGCTGGATCCTATATTGGTCAGAGTTACAACATAGCCTTCAATGTCAACCGTAAAACCTACGGTAACGTTGCTGTCGTCGAATTTGGGCCAAATATAGATGGTCCAAGTGCCGTAATTGGATATCGTTACTTCCAGCGTGGTGTCTGCCAAAGCTAGATGGGGGGTTCCCGACAGGATAATCCATCTCTGTCCCGAGTCCGTAATGTCGGACAACGACAGCCACGACTGCCCTATATCCGTCGAGAGGACATGATCGAGAGCATCATCTATAGCAATTGCGTACGAGTACGGTACCGTCGCCCACGCATCCGCTCTGGACATGACAGTTATGACGACGAATACCGAAGTATTTTCTGTGTAGAAAAGATTGTTATTGGAGTTGTAGAGTCTGACTGTGGGGGTAAATTCACCCGACGTATAGTACCTGTGCACAACATTGGTTCCAGAAGCAACCGTACCATCGCCGAAATCCCAATCTATGGAGGTATAGTTCTGTGCGCCTATTGCAGTGAAATAATAGATTCCTTCATAAGTGTCGCTCGGTGTCGTCAATATGCTGGACAGCGTAGGAGGCTGCGGAATCTCCGGAGGAGCAGTGACTTCAAGAATGAGTTCTTTGGATGTCGAGCTGTAGCCCGTAGCTCCGATCGTAAGAAATATGTGAAACTGTCCCGTTTCGAAAAATGTCGCAGATATTGTTCTTGTATTTGTCGAGATAGAGAATCCAGACGTTACCGTAGTGCCGCCCTTCTGCACGACATAAGAGGTTATCTGGGCAGAAGAAGGAATCATGGTTACCTGATATGTCCACTGAATATCTGTTTGGACTACGTCAGTTACTGGATCAAGAACATAGACAGGTACGATTATAGATAATATCTGTGCCGCGGATGCATATCCTGATTTGGTTGCCAGCAGTGTGACATAATAGGTTCCTGGGAGGACATTTACCAATGTTCCCATGATAGTCTTCTGATTGCCCACATAAATTGGGAGGGGTGTGCTACTGCCAAATGCTATATCGGCAGAGGGAGTAGTTGCAGGGGTATAATTCACAGCTGTGCCCACATTAACAGTTATACTGGCATCTGAATTAATCTGAACTGTACCAAGTGAGTTGACAATAATAGAGAGCGTTACCGAAAATGTAACGTTAGAGCCTGATGATGAGAACGATACGTTGTATGTCCCCAGAGAGGCGGGCGCAGTGCCTGATATTCCCGGATTAGGGCGATAAGTTATACCATTTATAACTAAATCTACGAATCCAGTAGCCCAAGTGTAATTAGTGCTTCCAGAATATTCCGCATTATCCCATCCGACAACATAGTATCCAGCTAAGCTCGAGTACGAATATTCAAAAGTCTGGCCGGCAGTGAGAGTTTTCGTTCCGAGGTCTACTTGATAGTTTGCGGCATCGCTCTCACTGCTGTCAATGCTGACAGCAACTAAGGCAACTGCAAGAACCGCAAATGGGGCGGCGATTATATAGAAAGATTTCAGGCGCATTATATTTCACCTATTAGATTCAGCGTAACAACGATACCATCAACGATACAAAGTAGCAAGAACAGAGGCAAGAAGCCACAGATCAGACATATAACGGCAATAACTGCTACAACAACGATAACAGCCCAGACAAATGTGCCTAGATTCCCACTGTCTCCGCCGCCGGTTCCGGAAGATTCCCACTGTGCATAAATCACAATGTTAGAGGATGGATTGATTACATCCCCGGGATGCAGAAGATCGCCGGTGTCGTTGAGTTTCCATCCGATAAACGAATAATCGGCCGGAGGCGTAAGCGTACTGTCCGGCAGTTCGTACGGAGACCCGGATACGATACTGACGGCGAACATGTGGCCGATGCCGCCGTTGCCGTTGTACGCTACCGAAACGTACGAAACACCGGGAACCGGAGAAGTCCATTGAGCAGTGTATGTTACGTCTTCTTCCGGATAAACGACGGTTCCGGCGGCCAGAGACGGGCCGGAGTTGCCGAGTTTCCATCCGGCGAAGATGTTATCCGTTTTGACAGGAAGCAGAAGAGTGAAAGGATCGCCGGGCAAGATCTCACTGAAAAGATACTCGACAACACCGCCTGCAGGATCCAGAGTTACCGTAATCATATCAGGCGCGGGGACGTAAGGAACATCCGACTGAATCCATGCTCCGTTGGCAGCGACGTACGAATGTCCGGCGCGGTCGGCTCCCTGAAGAACCGTTGCTCCGTCAGCTGCGTACAGCGTACCGCCGAATGCCGTAGTTGCGGATGCCGACAAAATCAGAGTTTTGCCGTCGATGACTTCAATCGGATCGAGATAAACTTCTCCTGCTATGTCAACGGTAAGAGTATCAATCAGAGACGGCGCACCGGTAAGAGTCCAATCGTACACAAGACTAAGCGCGTGAGCGGAAGATACTGTTACGGACTTAAGAGAAACGCAGTTTTCGAAAGATCCTCCGTAGAAGATTGTATCGCCGCCGAATGTAATTGACGACAGCAGAACACAATTGGTGAAAGTCTCCGGACTTATCAAAACAACACTGGCAGGTATCGCTATTGAAGAAAGCTGAATGCAGTTGTTGAATGCACCGATACCTACATAAGTAACACCGGCAGGTATCGCTATTGAAGAAAGCTTACTGCAGTTTTCGAATGCACGGCTGTCTATGGTTCTTAGACTGTCGGGAAG
>JAIRYF010000060.1 GCA_031267895.1 Candidatus Methanoplasma glyptotermitis | reverse complement strand
GGATCCGGAATATCCTGCGCGATCATGATGCACAGGTATTATCAGCGAAAGCGAAAAGAGACTCGGTGAACAGCATGACGGTGGACGAGGTGCTCCTGTCTCTGAACACGGTGTTCGCTGTAGGCAATACCGGGGACTGGAGGCTTACCGTAATATCGAAGAATGTCAGGGAGATCTTCAGGGTCTTCGGCCTGGAGGCCCCGGTGCCGGGGCAGATCGTCATCGGCTGACGTAACCTATACAAACCGCAGATTCAAGGCTGTAACAATATGGAAAGATGCAGCTGTCAAATTCTTTTCGGAAATAAACACGGATTATTTTCCGAAAGGGACAGATCATGAAGTACAAATCGGCCATCCGGCCGATACTGCCCAGAGGGCGTGTCGGCATTGCGAATTATCTGTCAGATTTTCGTCGCAATAAATGTTGAAAAATTCCAACTGTCTAGGTCAGGTTGCATTATAGAAATTGCCACATCTTTTGCATCCAACATATTCGCAAAGTTCCATCAGGAGATTGACCGGGATTCCTCTGATCATGGATTCTTATATCTCGCTTGGTATCAAAGTCGGGATTAACTGCCAGCCTCACATTTTGACAGATGCAATTCATTTTTGCTCACAGTTATAAAAATAGATGTGTGTCTTCACCTCCACATCAGAGTATAATCTCCTCAATGTCTGTTATTGTTTTCATTTTCCAGATTGTACGATTTTCTTGTTTCAAATATTTCGAACAAAACCAACCCCGACAGAAACCCTGTTCCAATGATCATTAGGTAAACCCCATTTGAAAACATACCTACCCATACCATTGCAAGAAGAATTGAAAAAAGCAATGGAATGCAATAAGCGATAATTTTTATCTTTTTCATTGAGGCGAATGCTATTTTTCTGTATGCCGCATACTTTTTCGGTGAGTACAACAATACAGCCGTAAATAATGACAGTCCCCAACAAAATAGAATTATTGAGGAAATGATTATGTATGCATCCATTTCAGTTTCCTCTCAAAAGAACAGCATCCGTATCCATTGTGGAAAGCACCAAACAAGGTATGGTTGTCCATGTGACTTTATAGTTACTGTTTTGACGCACTCTGTTGCACAACCAATCCCAGGTCGCTGGCATGTTGCTGTCGGCATTGCCGACAGCGTCCGTTCCAATCCCTTCGTGACTGTTTTGGGCCGAATACTTTCGTGAAAACATCCATTTCCATTCCACTTGGCACAGCGACAGATCAGGTTCCGCGGGCCAGGGCAATTATGCAAAGAGTATCTTAGGTCTTGGATTTGTATTGAAACACAGGCACGGCCCGCATAGAGACGCTCTCACACCTCTTCCGTACATGTCGGTATTCTCCTGTGCACTGACGGATAACGCATCGTTTGTCTTCGACTCCCGCATATCTCCAGATTACTTCACACAGTTGTATCAGATTCTCATTTCCACTTAAATTCCTAGAGATCTTTATAAATTGATAAAATTGATTTATTTAAATAAAAGAAAAAGTATAACTTGATAATATGAAAGATATCCGCATCCCGAGGGATCACTATCTTGACATGCTCCGTTCGGCCCGCGATCTGCCTGTTATAAAGACGATCACAGGCATGAGGAGATGCGGGAAATCTACGCTCATGGAGATGTTTAGAGATGAGATAAGATCTTCGGGTGTCTCTCCGGAAAGGGTCTTCCATATAAATCTGGACGATGAGACAGAAGTAACGATAGAAACGCACTTTCAGCTGATGAATATCATCAAAGATTCAATGAAACCTGAAAAGGGGACGTATATATTTATAGACGAAGTGCAGAACATCCCCGAATGGGAGAGGGCGGTTGAATCATTGCGCATATCCGGTGCGGATGTCTACATCACCGGATCTAATTCAAAGATGCTTTCTTCGGAGATAGCAACCAAACTTTCAGGAAGGTATATCGAGATCCCGGTATATCCTCTGGCATTCAGCGAATATCTTCTGTTCAGAGAAACGTACGGTCCGAAAGAATCGACAGAGTCGAAATTCAGCGAGTACATACGATACGGAGGACTTCCTGCAGTTGCGTTAATGGCCGGAGAAAGAAGAGATTTGGTATCAATTCTGCTGGAAGGAACATATGCCACAGTATATGAAAAAGATGTGATTGAAAGAAAGGAAGTCAGAAATGCTCCTCTGCTCTCAAACATATCGCGTTTCCTGATGAAAAATATCGGCGACAGAACATCCGTAAAAAACATTGTCGGATATTTGGGGAACAAGAACATCAAAACGTCCGCAGAGACTGTGGATAACTACATCGGATTTCTGGAATCGGCATTCCTTTTTTACAAGGCGAAAAGATTTGACAGCAAAACGAAGGAATACCTTCGCACATCAGACAAATACTATGCATGCGACATAGGAATCAGAAACGAGAGGATCGGTTTCCGCGATACGGATCTGGACGGCATCCTTGAGAATATTGTGTTCATGGAACTGATGTACAGGTACGGGAATGCGGCGGTGTTGTCTGTGAATGGGCACGAGGTGGATTTCATGGCAACTGAAGGATCAGACATTCATTACTTCCAAATTTCGATGAGTATCGCGGATGCCAAAACAAAAGAGAGGGAACTCGGTGCGCTGCGGTCGATAGATGATAATCATCCAAAAACTATTGTCACTTTAGACAGATATCCTATCAAGAACATAGACGGCATAAGAATCGTGAATGTGATCGATTTTCTGACGGAATGATTCCAGGATACCTTTATAAATCAACATCGCGGGGGAGGCTGAGTCGATATCCCGACTTCTGGGGGCAACTGATCAGAATATGATTCATACGGTAGCTCCGGCATAAGACAGAGATGTCTTGAGTGTCCCCCGGCCGTCACTGTCCGCTTATCACAAGACATTTATGGCTACGGTTCTTCCATTTCAAAAGGTTCTCGTAGATTTTTATCTTCATCGTGAGTTGAGTCTGTGGTTGGGAATAGTTGTAAATATCTACAATAAGTCCCAAGAACTTCGTGCAGGCAATTACAATAGGTCCCAAATTTTGACGTGACTGTAATTTCGTTTCCGCCGATGCATTGACACCCAAATCATACCTCGGCATGCAAATGCCGGAATGCTTACAGACTCAAATCTTCGGCGGACTTTCCGTATGGTAAGTCCTCATTCAGATATCTTCAGACGGTTCATACAAATATATCAGGGGACCTTGCACACAGGTTACGCGCATATCTTGCAAGGTCCTCTCTGATTTAAAGTGGTTTATTTTTCGGAACGCGTACGGCATTCGGTCTGGCCTCCCTGAAGAGGAATACATCGAACAGCCCTATTGCAACAGTCATAAGAATCGTGTTTATCGGCCATCTCCACGAATCTTCAATCAGGATCAGCATCATCAGCACTGCAACCGCCGCAACAAGGAAGATGGCAAAATAAACAGCGATCCGCCGCCCCAGTTTCACAACTCCATCCCTGATGCCCGCTTGGTACTTGTACCCCAGAATCCCGAAGAGAATGGATACTATGATCCCCGCCCATGTTACAGTGTTAATTACTGAAAATTCCATGATGTCTGCCTCAATTTATTACTTTCATTATGTTTTAGATTGTTTGACTCTTCTTGATTCAAATGCATCAAAGAGGAGAATCCCGATCATAAATCCACACAGGATCGCCCACACACCGGTCGGCGGTATAATGAATTCTGGTATTCTCTGCCACAGAAATACTACGGGAACACCGACTGAGAATACAGGAGCACAGTAAATAATGATCCTTGCTTTTTTTCATGGTCAAAAATGCATCCTTTCTGTACCCCTCGTAACCTTTCCAGTGCCAACAATAAAATGCAAACAGCCCAATGTAACCGACAGTCAACAAAAGAGAAATGACAATTTTCGGATCTAATACAACCATTTTTATCACCAAACGCATACTTCATACCCATTTTGGAGAGCGTCGAACGGGGCGCAATTATTAATCGCCTGCCGGTTCACACACCGGCTCATATATTGCAGGGGGTTCATTCGATCGGCAAACGCATCGGTTTGCATCACGTTGCGGTGTATTCCTGCAATGCCTGCGATGATACCCAACATCGTAGCCGGCGGTGTTCCGATTGCATTCGTTTTAAGAACGGCGGTCAGCAGACCCGATGGGCCATACACAATTGATGCCTCATTCAGAGGACATTGATAACCCGAAGCACGACTGCCTGCGCTATGTTCAGATGTGTGTGCATGCTTAGCGATTCGATTTCGGATATGACGTATGAGGGGGGGGGGCCGACTTTACTGCCGCTCCGCTGTGCATTATCACAAAACTGCCTGTAACTTCAGTTACGCTACTCATTTTCTCTCATCACTCAAACCATTTTTATCGAACATAGCTCACCGTAGCATGTTTTTATAGGTATATATAAACACTTATTATGATGCTATGGTGAAACCATAGGTAAAGATTAACTCTTTCTGACATTTTGCTCCCGCGGGGACAGCCTGCTGTTCAAAGAAGGGGAGTCCCGGGATGGGAATAGCATGCGCAGAAGGAGGTCATCCTCCAACGATATAGGACGGGATAGTGCACATTATCAAAGTAACGGATATTGTGCCGGAGGGGTTGGGGTTACGAGATATTCCTCGGTTCGGAGCAATCAATTGTATGAAGATCATCTGAAGATCGGACTGCTGATACTGACAGACCGGACGAAAATAAAGACAGATCTGTCGTCTCGTACGAGTAACCTACCGCTGATTAAAAATAACCGCATTCCATACCATCGGTGTCAAGAGATGAAGGGTAGCCGACGGTAGGACTTCGGTCCGGCTGAGGAACTTCCCTCCTCCGCGGGCAAGATGAACCGGGAAATCCGGTAAGGCGAGAGCTTTGGCAAGGGCCCAGAAACGACACAGCCTTGGTTAAGGATGATCTGCTGACAGTGACGTTCCCAAGGATTTGATGAAACGGCGACACCTCATCGGAGCAAGCTCATACAGCCGGGATGAATGCCCGGGACCGGCGGGTAGAGCGCGCAGTTGAATGCTACCTGAAACAGAAGGGGGGGTACTATCATGACTTGACACTTTTACTTATTCCGTCTTAAAATAGCGACTAAAGCCATAACCGCGTAGTTCTGTCATATACTTTTGCACAGCATCCGCTGTCTGTATCGCTTTTCTGACATCGTTTTACGGTCGCACAATGGCAATAGCCGTTCCGTTCACACCGGACTGATCACTTTATTCTCCGACCATCTTAAGAGGTCTCTTATGTTCCGACCGCACGGATGCCTACTGTGACAATTTCCGATACGTCCTATCCAAACGGATGGACAAATAAAGTCCGTCAACATTTCGGCATTCGGTGTCCGTGTGTGCCTTCCCGCTGAACACGATTACTCAGTATCCTCCGGATACATTTTCCCGGCCAATGCCAAGACCTCTTCGTTGTCTGTGTATCTGCGCCCGGTTCTGAGTACCGAATTTTTGATAACAAGCCCCGCATCGGCGGCCGTTCCCTAAAGGGCGGGGCTGCGCCGCCGGACCTCGGATAAAAGATTGAACGGACTCTGCGTACGGAGATGCAGAGTCCGGTTATGTTTACGTATCACTCCGAATACACATCAAGCAGCAATTGCGCCGTCAGTTTCAGAGTCAGAGGCCCCAAGGAATTCAGAGAGTCATCAAAGAAAAAGACATTATTGTTTTTCACGGCTTCGAGAGCACCCCATGTGGCAAAAGCCTCTTGGGATTCAACAAACATCTTTGACGCAGACAGGGTGTCTTGGAAAACGATATAGTCGGGATTCATTCCGGCCACGGCCTCCAGCGTAAGAACGGGACCCATCTCTGTCGGCCATCCCTGCGGTGCCTTGAGTCCGAACATCTCGTAATAACCTGCATCCCCGCGGGTGATGAATGATTTTCCCCCGCCTGTCCTGAATATTGCGAATGTTTTGTCCTTCGAACTCAGCGTATTTTTTGCAGAATAGACGATCTCTTCTATTTCTTCTATAACTTTCAGGGCTTCGGATTCTTTGCCTACTATCTCGGCAAGATCTTTCATCTGCTCCTGCCAGGTGTCCGAGTAATTCATCAAAACGACCGGAGCGATCATGACCAGCCTGTCATATATGATATCTACGCCGGCATGCCCCACGAATGTGATGATCACATCCGGATCAGAATCCAGGATTGCCTCCAGACTGAGTTCTCTTGCACTGCCCAAATCGATTATGTTTTCTGTGCTGTCTCTGTAACTTTCAAGCGTAGCCCATGTATTCACCGCATCTGCAGCCGTCCCCACAGAGGCTCCGGCCGATGCTGCGGGTACGACACCCAAAGCCAGCAGATATTCCAGATATACTGTGTGGAGAAGTGCTATCCGCTCAGGTTTTTTCTCCAATTCTACAACATTTCCGCCTGCATCCGTGATTATTCTCGGCCATCCTTCTCCGTCTTCCGTTGAAGTCTCATTGCCGTTACCGTTCTCTCTGATCAGCACAGCTGCCGCACACCCTGTGGCTATGATGACTGCTGCAATTACCAGCGCATATATTTTGTTCATATGTATCACTTTTTAGATTTGCCTTATTTTTATATTTAAATCGTTGTTTTTAATTTGTTTTCGGTATCCGTCCGCCACATCCGTCAGTTCTTCTCCAGCATAGCATTGAACCAGAGGTCCGCCAGGTTCAGTGCACCTCTGAATCCGACAAACGGCGGTTCGTAAGGATTTACCCTCCATCGGGTGTCCGGATTGGATATCTGGAGATTCTGATTGCAGCCGAAGTGCATCAGAACTTCTGCGTTCGCCATAAGCAACCCGTTCCCGTACGGACGCACCGCCTCTGTCCATTCGTTTTCCGAAAGATACGGTATATCTTCGGAAGCCATGCCGGGGCAGTCGCACCAGCATGCTCCTTTCTTCAGCCCCACTTCGCCGACAGCGTATCCGAGAATCCCCTTCACAACATCGGCATGGCCTCCCAAAGAGACCGCCGCTTCGTCCGGATGAGACCTCAGGATGTGTCTGACCATCGGTGCCGCATAAGCCAATCTGCGCAGACATTCCGTTTTCTCAGATCTGATGAACTCCTGATCCGGAGAGATGCCGAGAGCCTCTGCGACGGCTTCGATCCATTCAAGAGTTCCTTCAACACCGTAGGGACGGCCTGATACACAGGGGGTTCCGAATCTTTTATTCAGACATGCTGCGGCTTTTTCTCCCTCTCTGCGCATAACCAGATTGACACGTGCGCCTCCCATTTTCCTTATATCATCAACGGACGCATCCGATGTCATGATACAGAGAGGATTCAGACCAAAAGCGCCTCTCATTATCCGTACGGTCTCCCGAGCGTCCGCACCGAATCTGAACATGTCTGCACATGAGCCGATTATGTTGAATTTCGGATCCGGATCGATCCCTGTATCCTCAGGCAGGGTCTCGGCCAGGGTCGTGAGCGCGTCCCTGACGCCGTCGCATCCGTGAACATCGAAAGACCCCCGCCCGAAAGGAATGATCGGCACGTCCGGATATTCCGGCTGCAGTTCGCGGCTTAAGGCCGCAAGATCTGTGCCGATAACCATCGGAACAGAGGAGGGCAGCAGAAACACTGCTTTCGGTCTGTCGTTCGATATTATTTCGCAGATGACACGGTCAAGTCTTTTGGTGTCTCCCATCGATATGTCCGTTTCGTCTATGTGCGTCGAATACAGTCTTGCACCCTCTGACAGTCCCGCACGGTTCAGAAATACTCTGCCGTACATCATGTGCCCCATGCATCCGTATTCGACCGCCGCCGCATCCTTCAGGGATGCCAGCGTCCAAAGGATACCCATTCTTCCCGACATCGGAGGCCTGAATCTGCAGAGTCCCATATTCACGCCTCCGTACCGTTCCTGCGGTTCAGAACGGTCAGCATCCTCTCCAGAAGAGCAATCGTACGTTCGTATCCGATGCACCCGTAGAGGTCCTGCATATCGCAGACGCACCGTATCTTTCCGGAACTCCTCGGTATCTCTCCGAAAGATATGTCCGGACCGACCAGTTCGATCGCTTTCGCATCCGTCTCCTCGTTCACCATGTGGCAGACCAGCGGATCATGCCCCTTTTCGATCAGAACTTTTGCCCATTTCTTATCATCGGGATAATACTCTTCCATGTGGATCAGGGCTGGGATCATTCCGAGTTCCGACAGATACGCGGCCAGCGGCAGGGGCATCAGCATGTTCTCGCGGGTCATAACGAACTGCGTGCCTCTGAATACATCCGCCGCCTGCTTTTGAAGTGCGGCAGCCTTTTCTCTCTGTTCTTTGAATTCACTGTCCCAGGAGATATTCAGCGCATCCGCCACGGAACTGTGCAGAAGATCAATGCCTTCGACGTCATAGGTCTCGTGAAGGCTCACGGCAGATATTCCGTATCTCTGACTCATCATATCCGCCAAAGGATTCATGAACTGAGATACCACAAGATTCAGCGAGGCATCGGGTGCCGCAATGAAATCATCTATGCCGGATCCGGGTGCCAGGAAGCGCAGTCTGAATCCCCTGTCGCTCAGTTCTTTCAGCAGTTTCGGCATGGGCGGATGATCTCCATCCGGACCCCTTCCCAGCACATTGACCGTATCGGAACGGGTATCTGCATCTTCCATAAGGTCTCCGTAGGCGACCAATGTCTTCCAGATACCTGAAGGATGGCTGTTGCACTTGAAGTGTCCGATCCTGACGATACTCAGTTTCGCTTTGATATCAGGCTGCATTTCGCGGATCATGCATTCCAAATCTTCGCCTATTACCTCCGGAATGCATGTTGATATCAGCATGACTGCCTCCGCCCCGGAGCGGTCCATTTCTTTAACGGCGGCGACCAGTCCTTTCCGGCATCCGAACACCACCTCATTCTGATCGAGAACATACATCCAATGCTATTCGCAGCCTTTCTGCCGCGACATCTCTATGATATTTCTGCTGTATATGCCGCATTCCGGCGTTCCCACTACCAGCGTGGATATCCCTCTGACATTCGCACAGAGGGCCAGTGCCCTGTGTAACGGACAATGGTTGCCCGGAAAAGCCGCAGGTGTAAGGAATTTGACGCAGCTGTTTGTCTTTACCGAAGACAGCCGTTTCAGGTGTCCGAGTTCATTCAATGTCTTTCACCTTCTTTCATCAAAATATGTGCCAAGTCCCTGTATCGGGACGCCATATCCGAATCCGGAAAGGCCTCGGTCACGGTCTTTCCTTCTGCTTCCGCCAGCTGTACGGCCGGATCCCGCGGAAGACGGTATATCACAGAAGTTCCTATTTCCTCCGCGGCCCTGTCGACGATCTCTTCCTCTCCTTCTATGTTCTTGGAATTCAGTATCAGCCCTCTCAGGGAGGCGTATCCTCTGCTGCCGAAACCCTTCACTGCCCCGGCTATATTCGAAGCGGCGTACAGCGACATCATCTCGCCCGATGTCACTATGCAGACCTCATCGGCGTAACCGTCCCTTATGGGCATGGCGAATCCTCCGCATACCACATCGCCGAGCACATCATACAGAACAATATCCGGACGGTATATCCCGTAAGCATCCAGCTCCTCCAATTTTTCGAAGGCGGTGATTATGCCCCGTCCCGCGCAGCCCACCCCCGGAATCGGTCCCCCGGACTCTACACACAGGACTCCGGAACAGCTTTCGAAAACGATGTCGTTGAGTTCCGCGTCTCCTTTTTCCCTCAGAGTGTCCAGTACCGTCCTGATATTCCTGCCGCCCGTCAGACTGCGTGTGGAATCCGCTTTCGGATCGCATCCTATCTGCATGACTTTCAGGCCCATGGATGCCCACGCGGACGATATGTTAGAGGCGGTGGTGGATTTGCCTATGCCCCCTTTTCCGTATATTGCAATCTTTCTGATATTAACACCTCCTGTTCAGTTGTTCTCTTTGATCAAATCGTACGATATGCATGCGGGGCGACCAGTGTGCGGTTCCGTAATTATCTTGGCATCTATGCGGAATGTTGTCCTCAGCACATTCTCGGTCATCACCTGCTCCGGCGGCCCGTGGCAGATCACATCGCCGTCTCGGATTGCTATCATGTGATCGGCGAACCGAGCGGCCAGATTCAGATCATGCAGGACCATTACGATCGTACACATCTGTTCTCTGTTGAGTCCGTGCAGCAGTTCCAGTACTTCCAGCTGGTAGGCCAGGTCCAGATATGTGGTGGGCTCGTCTAAAAGAATCAGTTCGGTCTGCTGAGCCAGTGCCATAGCTATCCAGACTCTCTGACGCTGACCTCCGGAAAGATTATCCACAGCCGTATTCTCGAATTCCGTAAGTTTGGTGACTTCAAGTGCCCACATTATGATCTTTTTGTCGTCAGGCTTCAGTTTGCCGAATCCGTGCTGATGGGGAAAGCGTCCGTATGTCACAAGTTCGCCTACCGTCAGACCGGGAGGAGACTGAGGAGACTGAGGAAGGATTGCCATCTTCTGGGCGATCTCCCTCGTCGACAGATTTTGTATATCGTTCCCGTTCAGGTATACCATGCCCCCTCTGGGTTTCAGCAGTCTGCCCACGGCCTTCAGCACGGTGGACTTTCCGCACCCGTTCGGTCCTATGATGGCAGTTATCTTCCCATGAGGTATGCTCATATCCATGTTCTCCACCACATGATTGTCTTCATATGAGACTGCCAGATTCTTCGTCGAAATGCTTTCCGTATTTCACCCCTCCTTTCAATGTTTATTTCTCATCAGCAGATACAGGAAATACGGCGCACCGACGATCGCCACTACAATTCCTGTAGGTATTTCCGAAGGTTCCACTATCACTCTTGCAATTGTATCAGCCACAGAAACCAGCACCGCACCCAGAAGTGCGCATGTCGGCAGCAGGACCAGGTGCCTCGGACCTACCAGCCTGCGTCCCAGATGCGGAGCTATCAACCCCACAAAACTTATGTTCCCGCCGATCGCCACAGCGGATGCCGCCAGTCCTGCCGCTGCTGCCAGAAGACCTCTTCTCTCTTTCTCCACAGATGCGCCGAGGCTTCCCGCCACACTGTCTCCCAGGTTCAGTACGTCAAGCACGCGGAATTTAGACATAACGTACGGAACGAGTATAAGCAGCCATGGAAGCAGCGCAATAACATAATCCCAGCTGGAACCCCATATGCTGCCCGCCTGCCAACGGGCCACGAAGTCAAACTGATCGTCATCGAGTTTCACCACCAGAACGGTCGTCAGAGCGGCTATACCCGCCTGTATCGCCACTCCCGTGAGTATCAGCCGCATAGGGGCTACTCCCTCTCCCCTTTTGAATGCCAGTGCGTAGACGGCCGCAGTAGCGACCCCGGCACCTATCAGTGCCAAGAACGGGAGTGTGAACACCGAAAGGAAGGATTGCGTCCCAAAGAACATGACGTACAGGATCACCAGCAGTCCCGCCCCGGCATTGATCCCCAGCAATCCCGGATCCGCCAGATCGTTCCTTACAACTCCCTGCAGTATACACCCTGACAGTGCCAGCGCGGCACCCGCCAGAATTGATACAATTATGCGAGGCATCCTGAATTCAAACACTACCAAATTTTCACGGTTGGTTCCGCCGCCGGTAAATATCCTGAAAATGTCCGGTATAGAGAATTTAATGTAACCGATATTTGCGCACACGAATACGACCGCCGCCAGCACAACCGCGCATATGACGATGATCGTCAGATTTCGAAGTTCTCTTTTTCTTTTATATTCCTCGTTCTTTTCCTGTTGTTCGGTCAGATTGCCGCTGTGCCGGGATCCCGTCATCAGACCGCCCTCTTTTGTCTGCGCGCCAGATGAAGGAAGAACGGAACTCCGATAAGGGCAATCGTTGCCCCGAGCGGCGTTTCGAAGGGAGGATTAAGGTTTCTGGCGAACAGATCCGCTGCGACCACCAGCAATGCGCCCAGCACGGCAGAGCACGGGATTATGAATCTGTAGTCCACTCCCACAAGATATCTGACAAAATGCGGGACCACCAACCCTACGAACCCCACGGCACCCACGACTGCGACGGAGGTTCCTGCGAGAATAAGAACGATAACGGAGCAAAAGACTCCTATCAGAGCTGTGTTCGCTCCCAGTCCCTTTGCCACATCCTCTCCCAGACTGAGAACGGACACGGATCTGGAAAGGGCCACCGAAAGAGCAAGAGCGATCAGTATCACAGGGGCGATGAGACCGACCTGTTCCCACGTGGAGCCGGAAACGCCTCCGACTGTCCAGAACATCACATCCTGCGCCACTTCAAAATATATGGCTATGCCCTGACTCAGTGCGATCAGGAACATACTGACCGCGGCTCCGGCCAGCACCAGCCTGGTAGGAGTGGACCCGCCGAGGCGGAAAGATGCTATTCCGTTTACGAGCGCCGCGCCCAGAGCAGCCCCCAGAAACGAAGCGATTATGATCCGCATGTAGCTCAGTCCGGGGAGGAAGGCATAACACATCGCCAGAGCAAATCCCGCACCCGCGTTCAGACCCATAAGTCCGGAATCCGCCAGAGGATTGCGGGTTGTGCCCTGCATTATAGCTCCCGCCACAGCAAAGGCCGCACCTACGAGCGCGCTGGCTATCGCGCGCGGGAGACGGATGTCGATCACAATCAGGTGCTGGATATCATTACCGTTGAAATTGAAAAAAGCATCCCATACTGCAGAAAGCGGTATCTTTACAGCTCCCTTCGTTATTGAGAATGCCATGAGAAAGAACAGAGACAGCAGACCGACCGACAGGATCATGCCGGTCAATCCTGCCCGGCTCTTGTTTCTGACAGGAGGCTGACCGTTCGCAAACTCTTCGTTGTCTGTCAAGTGCTCTCCCCTTCTTCGTCAAGCCGCGATCCTATCGTACGGGTTTTCCGGCACGCATCCGCGCCGGAAAGGTACGATGCCGGTTTCGCGATCGAACCGGCGATCGACTGATCCGCGGGTCTGTCCAGAAGAACCGATCGGTCTCCCGGACAGGTGAGTGCGAATGCCTCACGTTCCTCTCAGGCATTCGGAGATTGCTTCTGTTCCGTACTCTATGGAGAGCGGCCCGCCGGAGAACACGGAGCGATCCAGCAGGAACACGTTTCCGTCTTTTACACTCGTGAGGGCATTCCACACAGAATCTGAACTCAGATCTGCCATGAAGTCTTCATGCTCGGAAGTATCCGCGACATCGTAAAGGAACAGGAAATCAGGGTTGAACTGAGCCAGTCCCTCCAGGTCTATCGACTGCCTGTTCTTGGCAAGCAACCCCTCCGGTGCGGTCAGACCCAGACCGTTATCGGTGCTGAAAACATATTCGATGTTATAGACGGAGAAGGTCTTTCCGTCGCATCTCATGAAACCGAATGTTTTATCGGAATATGCGGACAGTTCCTCTGCGCTGTCTCTCAGGAGACCGTTTATACGGTCGATCTCTTCCTGCGCTCTGTCCTCCTTACCGAATATTTTCCCGTATTCGATGAACGGCGTTACCCAATCATCGCCATAGCTGCTTACGGTAACGGTGGTGGCGATCTTTTCCAACTGGCTGCCGATAGCATCGAATGTTCCCGAGTATACGATTATGAGGTCGGGTTCAGCATCAAGAATCATCTCGAGATTGGGACTTGTCTGCGAGCCTACATCTATAATATCATACTTGCTTGCAAACGGTTCCAGCGATGCCCATCCGTTAAGGACATCCGCTACTTCGGTGGATGCAACGGGCGGCTCGTCCAGCATGAATACGTAGTCAAATCCGCGGAAGAAGATCAAGGCTGTCCGTTCGGATGGCTTCTCCAGAGTGACCTCGCGTCCTGAGGCGTCAGTGTACACTCTCGGCCAACCTTCCAGAGGCCCGATTTGATTTTTGTCGCTGTCGTCACTGCTCAGCAGGACGAGTGCCCCCCCCCCCCCGCGATTGCTATTACCGCGACGGCCAAGGCTGCCAAAATTTTACTGTTCATAAGAATCTTTTTTAGGATTACCTAAATAATATATAACATTTTGGCTATCCGAAATTTTAGTCAGATACGAAAAAAGTCAGCCCGACTGTTTCCTGAGGAGGCGTCGGAACCTGCCCGGTGGCCACACATCATTCCGGGCGACAGTCTAAAATAAGTATTAATATACTGCGTATATAATTACCTAGTATATATCAAAAACGATCTTCGGAGGAAAACATGAGACCGCCCGGCCCGTCATACAAAGGCCACAGGATCAGTCCTGTGCAGATAATGATCCTGCTCTCTGTGAGAAAGGACAAGAAGCACGGATACGGAATAATAAAAGATATGAGGGCGCATTTCAAAGGTATTTGGGATCCCAAGACCGGAGCGATCTATCCTGCGATAAAGAAACTTCAGGATATGGGCCTGCTCGTGTCCGAGCACTTAGGCGGCAAAGAATACTATTTCATGTCGGAAGAAGGCACCGAATGGCTGATAAGTGCCCTCCCGATTCTCAATGCGATCTCGTCCATGAGGATGAGATTTACTTCTGTTATCGTAGAAGTATGCGAAGAGATGGGTATCGAAGCATCCGAAATTCCGGATGTGAATTCGATGCCGAAGATTGACAGACTCAAAACCCTGACGGAAACGCGCGACCTGCTGGAAGCTGATCTTCTGAGGATCAACGAAGCAATAGAGAGAGTGGCCGGTGAGAAAGAATGAGCAACATACTAGAGGTCAGAGACCTCGTCAAAAGATACGAAAAAGATGTGCTTGCCGTGAACAGGATCTCTTTCAGCGTTAAAGAAGGAGAAGTATTCGGGTTCCTTGGGCCAAACGGTGCCGGCAAATCCACGACCATTTCCATGATCACCACTCTTCTCACGCCCACGTCGGGTTCTGTAACGCTTGACGGAGAAGATGTCGTTAAAAATGCAAACAGCGTGAGAAAAACAATAGGTCTGGTCCCTCAGTCGCTGACCGCAGACGACGAACTTTCCGGAAGAGAGAACATGAGGCTTCAGGCCGATCTTTACGGAGTACCCAGAAAGATCGCGGAAGAAAGGATCAACGAACTTCTGGGAACGGTGAAGCTGGAGGAAGCGGCGGACAGAAGAGTAGATACATACTCCGGGGGCATGAGGAAAAGACTCGAGTTGGCAGAAGGACTGATACACCGTCCTAAAATGCTGTTCCTGGACGAACCGACGCTCGGACTTGATATACAGACCAGAGAAATAATATGGGAATACATCAGGAAAATGAAGGAAGAAAGCAATATGACTGTCTTCCTCACCACCCACTATCTTGAAGAGGCCGATGCCCTGTGCGACAGGATAGCTATAATCGATGAGGGTGAGATCAAAATCATCGGGACCCCGGCGGAACTTAAAGACTCCCTCGGAGGAGACATCATCAATGCGATCATCTGTGAAGATACGGACCTGTCCGGATCCATTTTGGAGATGGCCGGGGTCTCAAGTGCTGTCAGGGAAGGGTTCGGATACTGCATCAAAACAAAGGACGGCGAACGCACTGAGAAAGATATCCTGGCCGTATCTGTCAGAGAAGGATGGAAGATTGAATCCATATCCCTGCATCCGCCCAGCATCAACGAGGTGTTTCTGAAGTACACGGGAAAGTCCCTGAGGGATGAGGACAGGGGATCCAACAGACACGAGATCCGCAAACAGGAACTTCAAAACATCAGAAGGAGGGGCTGAGGTGCGGGAAGGGACGTATGTCAGCCAGACTCTTGCGCTGGTCGGAAGGGAGCTTAAACACTGGTACAGAAGCAAGATCCAGATTTTCATGATGGCAGCTCAGCCGCTTATATGGCTGGGACTGTTCGGTTTCGCCATGGACGGCCTGATGAGGGGATTCGATCAGGAGTTGGACTATTTCAGTTTCCTCTGCATAGGAATGATAGTCGTCACGGCACTCACTGCATCCATGACCGCCGGAATGTCCTTGGTATGGGACCGCAGATTCGGATTTTTGGAAAAGGTAAGGGCGGCACCCATACCGAGAGGTGTTATACCTTTGTCAAAGATCATTGCGACCACAGTAAAGGCAGCCATTCAGTCACTTTTAGTGCTGGTCATGGCACTGTTGCTCGGACTGGATGCGGGAGGACTCTCGGCGGTGAGTCTGACAGTCATAATTATTTCGGTGGTCTGCGTAGCAATGACCTTCTCATCCATATTCGCAGCTCTGGGCCTGATAATAAAGAATCAGGAAGCACTGATGGGAATCAACATGCTCCTGAACCTGCCTCTGATGTTCGCATCGGGGGCGATGTTTCCGACGACGGCACTGCCGGAGGCTCTGAGGATAGTTGCCAACGCCAACCCCCTGACGTATGCGGCAGATGCAATACGAAATTCGTGGGGCGGAATGAGTTCGATGGTCTCCGTTCAGAGTCTGTCTCTGGTCGGAGACCTTATTGTTATAACAGCGTTCGCACTCGTCATGACCGGAGCAAGTATGTTCTTCTCACGCAGGACCCTCAGGAGAGAATAATGACGTTACGAAAGCATTTCGTCTCCTTTCCGACTATACATTCGATGAGGAATTCAATGAATGGACTCGGAAGAAGAACGGTAATGCAAAATTCGGATTTATGAAAGATTTCAAAGACAAATACCTAGGGGAGAAGATGATATGGAAAGGTGCTGGGTTGCACGAAAAGTCCCTTTCCGTTACTACTCGGCACATTCTTATAACACTATGAACGTTTACGTATCAGTGGGAACGTATCATATTGGTACTTGGATTACATTATCCAAGACGGGATGGAGTGTTTGTGATTCATTTGTACTGCCGATATTGTTTCTCAAGGGGTGAGAAAGATGGCAACGAAGTCTTTCTATGAAATGATGGTAATAGACACCGATGAGAAATTGGATAATATGGTCCAAGCATTCAGGGACGCTGAAGAGAGGGGACCCTATACATCGACAGTTGATGTTGATGCTGCCCGGAGGAGGGCGAAAAACTTATCGGGACCTGCGTTCTAAATGAGTTTTTCGATATTGAGTCTTCGCAGATTCATTGAAGCGGTGGGGGAGGCAGAAGCCAAGTCCTTTTTATCAACATTTGTAGCTTTCAGAGAACATGACGCAGAATCATATCTGAAAGAAAAATCCATAGAATTCGAATCTGCAGGCATATCAGGAACATATTTGGCATTGAAGGAGAACTAGGCGGAAATGTGGAGATCAGCGGTTATTTCACTCTGGCAATAAAATGTTTCAAAGTCGATAAGAAACGCAGAGGCCATATACCGCATGACGTACATATACTTCTGAATGAAAACAACGGCATCGCACAATCATATCTTTTGGGACAATTGGCAAGAGCCGAAGATACCGAGTACGGTTTCGGAAAGGAAATGATGGATTACGCCCTGAAGATCTTTGAAAAGAGTTACGATGCGATCGGGTGCAGAGTAATAAGACTTGATTGCAAGGATGAATTGATCAATTATTACAAAGAATGTGGATTCACACACATAGGTAAACTGGACAATGAACTTAACCAGATGATAATTATCCTGTAAACATGTTCATCCTTGTATCTCATGTTCTCTTCATCTACAGAATTTTTGAAATACATTTGTATTCTGACCTCGACAGTTGATTTTCGTTCCCACGGATTTGATGCAACGGCGACACCTCATAGGAGCAAGCTCATACGGCCGGGATGAACGCCCGAGACCGGCAGGTAGAGCGCGCAGTTGAATGCTACCTGAAACAGAAGGGGGGGGGGGGTACTATCATGACTTGACATCTTTAACCCACACCTGCGGTACTATGTGCAGCTCCTGCCGGGAACATCGGTTCATCTGCTTTGGGAACGTCTGCGGGATCGATTCGTTTTTCGGTGACACGTCCTACGATGTTTTGGCTGCCGCTGCCCTTATCACCCTGACCCTGTTGCCGCGGGACTCGTCGCTCTTCCTTGCCCATTCATCTAGTTTCGGGCTGTCTGTTTGATCTGCGGGAGACGTGAACTTCTCCGGATGGTTGAGGATACAGTTGATCGCTGCCAGGCAATATTATGTGATTGATAAAAGGTCAGGAGATTGAATTAAGAATACGCTGACAATTCTCTCTGAACGAGGGAATGTTCGTGAGTATTGTTGATCTTAATCTTGTAGTGTTTACATCCATGTAATTATGAACAACAAAGTCTCTCATCTTTGCTGCAGCTCCCCAATCAACGTTGGGGTGTTCAGAGATCAATGTTTTCGAAAGACGTTTGACATATTCTCCAATCTGTATCAAAGAGAAGATGCACCCATACTGAAGTGAGATCTTATGGAAATCTTCTTCATCAGAACCATGCAAACCTACCAGTTCGCATATATCATCGCAAAATCCAACGATAATCTCAAGATACTCTGCATCACGCTTCAAAGACTGCTCTGCGGTCATGCATCACTTCCTCCATGAACGACGGTCTTCTGGGAAGATCATCTTCACAGACAATGTCCACCTTTTTTTTCAAAGCAATCTCCAGGTCATTGAGGAGTGACCCCAGATCCATCAGTGTGTACCCGTCGGGAACGGCTACGCAGAAATCAAAATCACTTTCGTCGTTCCCGTCGTCTCTTGCCCTTGAACCGAATAGATACATGCTGAGTACTCTGTGCTCTTTTGCTACGGGTGCGACTATCTCACAGATATCTTTGAAGCTGAGTATTCTATTCTCAGATGTCAGATCCATGGCTTCAGCATCACCGAGACGGCCTATAAAGATTACTGTTTATTTTGAATCTGACCTCGACAGTTGATTTCCGTTCCCACGGATTTGATGCGACGGCGACACCTCATCGGAGCAAGCTCATACAGCCGGGATGAATGCCCGGGACCGGCGGGTAGAGCGCGCAGTTGAATACTGCCTGAAACAGAAGGGTGGATACTAACTTTTATTCCCATGAAAGCTGCCGTGCTGCTCATACTGTAACAAGTTTGAATTCACAACTCGCTTTTCGGTCATAACGTTATTTATCCCAAAGTTAATAAAAAAATATCACAGTGGGTGCCGTATGTCATTGGACCCGAAATATAAGGCCGTCAGCTTCGACATGGACAGCACATTCATGGACACAAAGGTGGATTATATGAAGTTGGCCAATATCGTTTTCGATGAACTTTCTGAGTCCGGAGTTCCGGAGTCCTGCATAATACGTACCGGAGGTCCGAAATCGGAATTGGACAGCGGCATGAAATGGCTGAGGGAGAACGGGAAAGGCAAAGAAATCGATACCCTTCCGGACAGAATCGCAGACCGTTCCACAAGGACAGAAATGGAATATGCGGATTGCTCTAAACCGTTTGACGGTGCGGTCGAAACCGTTCTTGCTCTCAGAAACAAAGGATACAAAACAGCAATTCTGACAAGAGGCGGACATTCGTATGCCGAGTATGTACTCAGGAGAAGCAATGTTTCGGATATTTTCGATGCCGTAGTGGGCAGGGACGACTTTCCGGAAGACGAAGCAAAACCGTCTCCCAAAGCGATGGTCAATCTAGGAAATATCCTTGGATTGCAGCCCGAAGAGATTCTTTTTCTGGGAGACCATAAGATAGACTGGATGACGGCAAGGGATTCGGGAGCCGGGTTCATGGGCGTTCTTACAGGCTGGACCTCTCTGGAAGACTGGGCAGAGATGGATCCGGATATTCCCGTTATCGACAGCGTCGCCTCGCTCTTGGATCTGATTTAAAAATGGGAAAGAGTTTAAATTTTACTGGGTGCCGTCGCCCAGCTTGTGCATCCTGTCCGTCTCTTTGCGGTGTTCCAATTCGTTGTACCGGAACCGCTTCTTGTTGTCGGCGAATGTTGTGTTGGCCGGCAGAAGCTTCTTTATGGTCTGTATAAGCGAACTTCCGATACTCATGAGCTGCTTGCTCATATTGATGCCGAATCTTGTCTTTCCGCAGACCAGGTGTCCGGGGTTGACTACATCCCGGGGGTCCAGCCGAGTCTTCATGTACCTCATATACTCAACGGTGGCGGCATCGTGGATATTGTCCAGGTTCCACGCAAAGAACACACCGAATCCCGTCGTCCTTCCTCCGTACCGGGCCGCCCTGTCCCCCAGATAGAAGTTGAATGCAAATGCGGTCATACCGAGAAGCGACTCGTCGTCCTTGAAATAGTAAGGCATGAAGAGGGCCGTATTGCGGTCTACTATGACGCCTATGATGCCTCCAGCCTCCATCTTCATGTTCTTGAATCCCTCATAGCATTCATCGGTGAAGGCTCCCCATTGAGATAACGGAACAATGACCTCGGCAGGTATCTCTCCCACACCGATCTTCCTGGCCCTGAACTCGTAGCATCTTTCCTCCCATTCATGTTCGGCTATGGCATCATTTATCCTTTTGCCGCCTAAATCCGATGCGATTGCATCCAATTCCGCAGAATCGCGGTCCACGAATGCCTTATCTCCCTGCAGCGTGACAAGCAGCAGGTTCTTAACATCTGGTGCGTGCACACCCGCTTTCTTTTGATTCGCAAAGTGAAGTTCGTCGGAGAAAGCTATGTGCAGAGGCCTTATGCTCGGGTGGTTTGCGATCTTCTGTATTGTCTCCTGCATATCTCTGAGGTTTTCATAACAATACGCGGTGGGCTTTATCACTCCCATAGGGTAAATCCTAAACGTGACCGTTCCGAATATGCACAGCGTTCCTTCGGATCCCGAGAAAACCTGATTCGGGTTGTAGCCGTTTTTGTAAGAACCCATATGATTATCGCCGGTTTCAAGAACTGTCCCGTCCGAAAGAATCACTTCCGTGTTGAGTATATTGTCCTTTGCCGAGCTGTATTTGTACGAACCTATGCCCATTCCGTTGGTGGCTATCCAGGCTCCGAGCGTTGCGGAAGGGAAACTCGAGGGATACGACCCGACTATGAAACCTTTCTTCATGCATGCTTCCAGAAGCTCCTTCCATGTGCACCCCGCACAGACCTTCACGTAAAGTTCCTCTGTGTTTATCTCAATGATCCTGTTCATCTTGGACGAGAGATCTAAAACTATTCCGGCATTGGTCGGCATGCATCCGCCCAGTCCCCATGAGGAACTGCCTCTCGGAACAACAGGTATGCCGTATCTGTGGGCAATCCTGACGACATCGGATATCTGACTGACAGAAGAAGGTCTCACAACAACATCCGGTATATTTTTGAAGCCGATTCCTGCCTCCTTAGGAAGCGGTGCCATGTCTTTGCTGTACAGCAGCAGGTCGACACCGTTCGTCGTGACATTGCTCTTTCCGAGTATGTTTTCCAGTTCAGATATCGTCTCAGAGGTTACTTTCCTGCTGAGGTCTCCGCGCTCTTCTTCAGCGAGGGCCGGGGGCTTCCATTTGAAAGTGCACTCTAAAGACCTCCCTCCGAACTTTGCTGCCTTTTCGGCGAGGGAATCGCTGTTCTCGTGTGCAGACAGCACGTACACTGTGCTGCGGTCCGCGATGACACCGTACACCCGGCTGTCGCATGCTGCGGCCATGTCTTTCCAGCTCTTCACAGGAACCGCGGCTTCGGATAATACTGCTGTCTTCGGTCTGCATATTGCCCCGCAGACTTCGCGCGCTTCGTCCCCGCCGATCCTGACCGCCGACGCTTTTTCCATTATCCCGTCGAGTGCCTTCTCTTCGAAATCAGAGGATTCTTCTGTTCCGTCCAGCACGATTGATATTGTCAGATTTCTGCTGCACCATGCTATGTTGCGCGGATTTATGCTGGGATGTCTGACAATCTCGGTCATGGCATCCTGCATTCCGTCCGGCGATGCGAACTTGTATGCAGCGAGTCTGCTGACTCCCTTGGGCACAAGCTTCAGAGTCACTTCCGTGACAACTCCCAGCGTTCCCTCGGAACCCGAGAACAGCTGCGTCAGATTGTATCCCGACATGTAGTAGCCTATGCTGTCATACCCCGTTTCGATAACGGATGAGTCCTCTGTCACAGCCTGAATATTGATCACATTGTCTTTTGAGCTGCCGTATTTGTACGAACCGTAACCGACGCTGTTCGAAACCGCCCACGATCCGACTGTCGAGGACCTGTCGAACGGACATGAACCTAGCGTGAAACCTTTTTCGGAACATGCTTCGGCCAAGGTCCTGAATGTGCAGCCGGCTCCGACCCTGACAGACATTGCCGTTGAATCTATCCTAACTATGCCGCTGATTTTAGAGAGGTCTATGAACACTCCTTCTCCGGCGTACCGCGTCCCGTCCGTGGTCCAAGACGGGCTGTTGCCCGAAACGACCCCGATTTCGTTCTTCTTTGCGATTGCGACGATTCTGGAGACTTCTTCCGCGCTGTTCGGTGTCACACGCACCTCCGAGCCTTCGCACCCCCAACTGCAGACCCTGACGTTCTCACTCCCGATCGCCGCCCTGATCGCTTCGGCGACATCTGCGATCGCCCCCGACTTAATCTCACTGGCTGAATTCATGACTTGCCTCCGTACCTTAAAAGTGCTGCTGTCTGTTAAAAGCGGTAGCGAATGATATATTATAATGGTTGTGCAGACCGCTGGACTGTCAGATGCGGATGCGCGGCCGGCCGTGCAGCGAGAAACGGGAGTCCGATATGAGTTTTTTCTCCGCGTCTCCGTCCAGCATGAACAGGTGCGTCCGGCATCTGCAGTCCGAACATCCGAACCCTGCCGCCGAATACCGTCCGCCGATCTCCGACACTATGTTCCCCAGCCCGCATTCCGTTACGTCATGCGGTACGGCCTCATATGCTTCTATTTTGCTGCAGCGGACCGTCAGATAATCTATATGCCAGCGGATCGTTTTTTGTTCGGACATGTGTCTGGCGATCCTCTGATCGAGACCGTTCATCGCACTCCCTATGTAACAGTATGTGCCCTCCCCGAAATGCAGCATGCCCAAAGCTCCGACTCTGATATCTGCATCCGGCATTTTGAAAACCAGTATGTACTTTCCCCTGCGGATCATCCGCCCGCCTTTCCCTCATCTTCATGCCGGACTTCGGAACGTGTTTTTATTCTCATGATTATGCTGCTGTCGTTTATCTTGGACGGAGACAGTCTGCATATGTCTCCTATCTTTCGGCCGTATATCTCCATGTTTTCGATGGCTTCGCGGTGTTCGCCGTATCCTATTTTAATTCTCAGTCCGTCAAGGTGAAGGACCACAGGTGCCGGCCTCAGGCACATGTTGACCGGCTCGTATTCCTCGAGGAGATGTTTTATCTCCGCCGGGTATATGAACAGAGGGTCATCGTCCAGTGCCTTTTTTTTGTCGCTGAGTACCATTCCGACCTTCTCCGCTATTTCATCCAGCCTCTCTCTCTCCGATGTGCTTCTCATTCTGGACGCTTTGCGTCCCACTCCCGAAACAATCGCATCGCACTTACCGTCTATGCCTTCCGGCACCGGTCCGGATACCAGGACCGTGGGTATTTTGATATCGCTGAACAGATCGGTCTTCGCTTCTATGCATGTTTTGAAGTTGCCCAGCGAGAATACGGCCGCGTCGTACTCATCGATGATCATCTTTTCTTCCAAACTTATCTGCGCAGTCTTTTTGCCTCTCCCTCTGGCCAGACCCATTACTACGGTTATTGCACCCTGTCTCCTGAGATGTTCGGCTATGTCGCATATCGGGTGCGGCATGTGATGGCGGCCGAGTGTCGGACCGACAACGGCTATCTCCGTACCGGCCAAAGGCACATGTTTCACTTCTCCCCCTATCTCTCTGCAGAATTCGGATACGGTTCCGACATCTCCGTCCGGGATCGACATTGTTACTGTCAGCATCTGAGAACTCCTGGTCTTCTGAATCACCGTCCCTCCAGTGTCTTCTATAAGTTCAAACAGCTCTTCCGATCTGTAGATTCCTCCGTCGTACATCAGAACCTCAAACATCTTTTCCAGCCCCCATAATCTTTTTGTGATACCCGAGACCTTCCTCGAGCATCCACGGTTCGAGTCTCTCTTCGGTGGCCACGACCGTGACTGCCGATCCGTCAATGTATGTGTGTCTGTTTTTGATTCCTTCCGGCATGGATCTCCACACAGCCCCGACTATCTCTTTCAGATATTCCTCTCCCGACGCTATGACTATCGAACTTATGTCTTTCTCCGGCACGTCCTTCACTTCCATGTCAAATCTTGTCTGCTGTTCGACGCTGTCTCTGCCGAATCTGCCCCACAGCTCTTTCAGGATGTCCGGTGCATATCTCTCATCGGTGACAGTCAGATGAGTGATGCTGCCCTCCGTTCTTATGTTCGCCGTGTCGGCTATTGTCTTGCTGGACGGCTCTGCCCTGAGCTTTACGGAGAAAACGAACAGAGGAACCTCCGGCCTTAGTACAAGGGCTGCCTTCTCTGTGTGGAATGCCTTGCCGACGTCCGACATTATCTCCCTGAACAGGTTTTCGTATGACCCGCCTCCGAATCCGTCCTCTGCTATCACCTCTATGTCCATCCGAACACCTCAGAGGAATCCCGAACTCAGCAGGGCTCCGCCGACGGCTCCTATGTACTGAGAATTCGGGGGGACTATGGGTCTCTCGCCCAGAACCTCCCCGACAGCGGTCACGAGACCAGATATAAGAGATGTCCCGCCCACCTGGATTATGGGGTGTCTGACATCTATCTCCTGCAGCTGCTGCTCGTAGACCTGTTCGGCGACGGAGTGGCATGCCGCGGCCGCCACATCCTCGAAAGACTTTCCCTCGCCCAGCGTGGTAACCAGGTCCTGTATCCCGAAAACAGAACAGTATGAATTCATCTTGGCATTCCGCCAGTTGCCTTTGTCGGCAAGCCTCCCCAGGTCTTCTATCTCTATCTTGAGTCTTTTTGATGTCATTTCGAGGAAACGTCCCGATGCACCCGCGCATATTCCGCCCATCGTGAAGTTATCGGGAACACCGTCTCTCACGGTTATCGCCTTGTTGTCCATACCCCCTATATCAAGTATAGTCGCTTCTCCGTGCTGCCTTTCGGCCAGCCACACGGCACCTTTCGAGTTGACCGTCAGTTCCTCCTGGACCAGTTTTGCGCCGAAATGTTTGCCGAGGGTGAATCTTCCGTATCCTGTGACGCCCATCGCCTCGATCTGTTTGAATTCCACGCCTGCCTCCTTCATTGCGTTCTCAAGCACCGAAGTCGCAGACTGCACAACATCCCCTGAGGATGTCCAGTCTTTTCCGATTATCTTGTTGTTCTCCATTATCAGGGCTTTTGTGGTACTCGACCCGGAATCGATGCCTGCCGTGAGTCCGGCCTGTCTTTCTCTTGCCAGGACATCTTTCCTGGTCACGATTGTAACCAGTGCCTCCATCCTTGTCAGGAGCTGCGCGGCTTTCAGCCTCTCCGTGAACGAATATGTGACCACCGGCAGTTTCGTGTTCTCCTGTATGAACCTCCTGAGTTCGTTTCTCACAAGTGCTGCCTCGGCGCACCTGAAACATGTTGTTATGAACACCGCATCCGCATCGTACTTTTCGTCTGCGAGCCGGGCGGCTCTGGCAATCATCAGTCTAAGCTGCGGAGACCTGGGGCTGAAGCCGAATCTCCTGACTGCTTCGTTCACGTCCGCATACGAGACGTCGGGGTATACGACCTTCGCCCCCACCGAACGGGCCGCCTTCTCTATCTCGTACTGAACGCTGCTGTACTCGGTACCGCATGACAGCTGTGCGATCTTTATCATTTGAGTCCCTCCAGGAATTCTTTTATACGTCCAACCGCAGCCTTGGCCTCTTCGCTGTTTTCGGGGTACTTCACGGATATTACAGGTATCCCGCGCCTGTGCAGCATATATTTGACCATCTCGTCGGAACGTTCGCATCCCACACATCCGAAGCTGAACGGCGGATCTTCCACTATTATCGCCGCATCGGCCGTGTCTATCAGCGGACCCCAGAGCGAGAGTCTGCCTCTTATTCCGGACGGCACCTCCACTCCTGCATACTTCAGGCCTCCGATCACATCATCCAGCGTGACGTTCATCGGGGGCATGTCCAGCTCGATGTTGTCTATTCTTTCCTGTATGGCAGCCATCGCACCGAGCGGCTCGTGGCCGAATCTCTCCACCAGATCGAACAGAATGAGGCTGTTCGGCGGACTTATGAATATTTTCATCGTACTGCCTCGCATATTTTTTTGAATTCTTCGGCGGAGAGTTTTTCTTTCTCCCGGGGGACGTCAAAGCCCTCTCCTCTTTCGCAGCACTGTATACCGTATTGTATCATAGGGAGAGCCTCCCATTCCGCTTCAAGCTGAACAAACCCCGGTTTTGTACCATGCTGCGCGCGGCATCTTCTCGGGTCGCCGGCGGGATATGCCCTCACCTTCGAATAGATATCATACGGATGCTTCTTCCTTATTTCTTTCAAAACGCCTCTAACCGACTCTCTGGGGCCTTCCGCGAGCGTGCCGTAGCATGTCTCTTTGACGGTGACTCCTTTTCCCATCGCATGAATCTCCCTGACCAGCTGATCCGGCGTTATCATCGAGTTGGGAGTTATCATAAATACTCGGGTCTCCCTTTCTTCGCTCACAGTCTGTCCTCCGTAATGTAAATGTTTTCTTCTTCTTCGGTCTCGCTCAGTTTGCCGATATCGTCGGCGAACTTCCCGATAATGTTGGTTCCGTAGGGTTCTTCTCCGGTCGGGCCGTATTCCTTGCTGTCCTCCAGCCTTATTCCGATGAGTCCGTGATGGGGCCTGGACTGGTTTGTTATTCCTATATCCCCTTTTTTGCATTTTCTGAACGGGTCCTGAGGATACAGCCCTTTAGATCTCTCGTCATCTCCGTAGAAGGTTATCATCGGCATCCCCGGGAACGAAAACTGCACCTTCAGCGAACCGAGCGGTTTGCGGCTGAGTCCCGTGACCTTTCTGAAGTAATAGACGTCGCTTTGGCGGGACTCATCCAGCTGTATCCTGAACACCTTTTCTCCGGGAACCGCAAACGTCTCTATTTCGTCCGCGGATACTGCCTTCAGAGTCATTTCGGGAATCTGATCGACAATTACCGCATCATCTGACGTGTCGCCGGATCTCTTCTGCCTTATCCCGAGTCCAGAAAGGAACTTTTCTCCGTCTGACTGCGTCATGCCTACGGTCATAACTCTCGCGGGTTCCGTGACGATTGTAATCATATCTCCCTTTACGGCCCGGGCCGCGATCTCCATTCCTCTTTCCACAGTCCCCGCACTGTTGTGTACGGGACTCGTCTGCCTCCTTTCTTTGTATATCAGAATGTGTCCCGTGCCGTGCCCGGTGCTCCTTACCGCAACGCTCCCTGTGTCCCTTGTGATGCGACCCTCGTCGGGTACCTCAACATCGAGATCGTCACTGCAGCCGATAAACGTCCCTGTCGAATCCGTTACGTTCAGGTAGCCTTTGGACCCCACCATGAGTATCTGTTCCGCGGATGCCGGCGATCTTCCGTCCAGTTTTATCTGGACATTGGTGTCTATCGAATAACCATCATCCAGGGGATATCCGGAGTCCTTGGTCACTATTGTATTTTTACTGCTTGTCCGGGATGTCACCGGCCTTATGTCGATCAGGCCTTCTCCTTCGGACAGGGATTCAAGCACATACCGCCCCAGCGTGATCTTTCCGATCTTTCCTATACTTGCACCGTACGCTCTCGTATGATTTTTTTTCGCGATCATCAGATATGTCGACCGATTGTCAAATCCTCCCAGAGTGAAGAAACAGTCATATCTGCTGTATTGTCTTTCTGCCCTGTCAGAAGGTATTTCCGTCGGAAACGATCCGAATGCGATTATGTCCTTGGTGGACCACCTCACGGTCGAACCTTTCACGGATCCTGCGACAGACCTCCACAGCCTTGCGCCATCGGTGTCCTCCAGGCGGAGAATCATAGTCCCGCGGGGAGTGGTAAGTTCGAAATCATCTGTTTCTTCGGTCAGTTCCTCTGTAGACAGCTGGATGGATATCAGCGAACCGCGGTGGTATATCTCGTCTTTCAGCGCATCGTTCAATACGGCTCCCTTCTTCAGTTCCTTCACTCTGCCGTTGACAGTAACCTTCGCATCAATCACCTCTTTCGGACGGCAATGTTCTCTGAACCTTGGAAACTATTTCGTCCAGTTTATCCTGCGGTGCGGTGACCCCTCTGATCACACCTGTTACTATTTCTCTTATCTCTCCGCGCGTCTTGATGTCTTCGTCGGAAGGCATCACGTGCGCGGTTTTGATCCCTATAGCAGCGAAGTCCTCGAAATCCACGGGTGCCTGGGACACGACCACTGCAGGTATATCCGCGTTTCTAAGTATCAGTCTTGCTTTGTATATGATGTGCTGTCTGACATTGCCGAGGTGGATTATCGCAACTTTGAACTGCCGTATCCGGTCCGCTTCGACGGGGTCCAGACCGAAATATGATGTGGTCGTCATGTCAGGTGCATCTGACGGAACCCCGGAGCCGGCATTCACGACCAGCACGCTTGTGTTTATCCCCTCCTCTCTGAGGGCATATGTTATCTCGCAGACCGGCTTTGTTATGTGCCTCCTCCCAGGACCCATGGCTATCACAACAACATCCTGTCCGCTCTCCGAGATCGTGGCCCTCTGCGCAAGCCCTCCTCCGACGCCCAGACCCATCGATTCTCTGCATTCGACAAAACTCAGGTGTCTTCCGATCTGGTTTTTCATTTATCCATCTCACGATTTTCGCGGAATCCGCGTATCACTTTCTCGGGCGGTCCTGTATCGGCGATCTTTCCGTCCTTCATGAAAACCGCACGGTCGCAGCAGTTCAGTATAAAATCCATATCATGGCTCACTACAACGAATGTTTCATCAAGTTCGTCTCTTGCCTTGAGCACGGATTTTGCGATTATAATTTTTGTTATCGGATCCATCGTGCCGGTGGGTTCGTCCAATATTATTATCTTGGGTTCCTTTATCAGAACCTGCGCAAAAGCAATTCTCTGACATTCCCCCACACTCAGCGAGTCCGGGTACGAGTACAGTATCTTCTCGATATCCTTTTTGGGGAAACCTACGCTGAGCAAAACCCGTATTGCTTTCATTTTGGCAAGTTCTGCGGGCATCTTCATGCCTATCGAGGTGGACAGGTTCTGCAAAATCGTATCAAACGGGTACAGAGTGTACTCCTGATGCAGGAATCCTATGTACGGCGTCGCTCTTCCTCTACCTGCAAATCCGCTCTCAGACATGTCGACCCAGTCTTCTCCTATCCTCACTCTGACCTTGCCCGATGTGGCGGGCGTCATACCCGCTATCATCCTGGATGTGGTAGTCTTACCCGCACCCGAGAGGCCCACGAGGGCGAATATCTCTCTTTCTCTGATGTCGAAAGACACGCCGTCGACAGCCTTAACCACACCCCGGGAAACCGAGAAGTAATGTTTCTTGGCATCTTCGAGAACAATCAGCGGCTCACCGGTTTGTCCGGCTTCCCCTTTCTCGAAATGGTACTCTTCCATGAATTTTCCCGTTACGTCTCTCGGATTTCCTTCCATGACCGCATTGCCCGCATCAAGCCATATTGCATAATCCGCCATCTCGTTCACGGCCTCCGGCCAGTGGGATGCCAGAACCATGCATATGTTTCGGTCTCTGACGTACTCGACAAGTCTCCTGTGGATTAATTCCGAGGTATTCGGATCGAGTGTGCCCGTGGGTTCGTCTGCCAGGAAGAACAGCGGATCTTTGGCCAGCTGCCTCGCCATCACTATTCTCTGCTTCTCTCCGCCGGACAGATCTCTTGCTATGTGCGTCGCACGGTGGGTCATATTGACAAACTCCAGCATATTCACCGCTTTGTCGACGCGCGCCGGATCATTCTGATCTATAGCCTCCAGTATATTCTCCACAACAGATTTATCGCCGAAAAGTGCAAATGTCCTCTGAATCATTATCGCAATGCGTCCCTTGAGTTCCTGTCTGATCGGATCGTATTCCTTGAGTCCCCAATAGTCTATTTTCTCCGTCTTGGGTTCGGCACCGCACTTCGAGCACGGTACGCCGGGGAACGGGAGATCCATGTTGCCGCATTTGAGACAGCGATTCACACTGTAAAGGATGCGTCCGGAATCGGGGGCATATCCTTCGCTGCCTCTTATCATATGGATCAGAACGCTTTTTCCGGCTGCGCTCTTGCCTATAAGGCCCAATACCTTTCCCGTTGAGATCTTTGCGCTGACATTGCTGAGAACAATCCTTCCGTTGAAAGTTTTGGTAACGTTCTCTATTGTCAGAAGCTCAACGGATCTTTCCATACGCATGTGCAAGGGAACAAACGATATAAATTATGTTGGGAACCGAATCAGGGATACTGAGGCGCAGTCTGCAGCAGACATCTGAAGAGACAGAATACACACTGCGTATCAGTACCCTGATACGGCGGTCCCGTTTCACATCTTGTACAGACATTCCTACCGCCATAAGAGCGTTAACTTTTTAGGATGGATGTACAATTCATCCATATGGCATACCGAAACGCTTCCAGACTTGGCGGGCCGATCCCGAAGTTCGGAGACTACCACATTTGGAAAACACTGTACTGCATCAACGAAAACAGTCCGCTCGGAAGAAAGAATCTTTCCTCGCTCTTAGGTATCGGAGAAGGCAGCACAAGAACTATACTCAATATGCTTCAGGAGGACGGATTTATAACGGTCAACAAGAACGGTGTAACTCTGACCAAAGCCGGTTCGGATGCCTGGAATGCCGTTAAGATGGATATCGGAGACATAGGTGTCCAGGGAATCACGATAGGGAGCAAAGACTGTGCAGTGAGGGTCCCGGGAATGGCAGGCAATGTCAAGTTCGGATGCGAAGAGAGAGACAATGCCATAAAAATAGGGGCACTGGGGGCGACCACACTCGTATGTTCGAACGATGTGCTCATCTTCCCTGGGTCGCACTATCCGGTCGATCAGAGAGTGGACAGGGCACTGAGAGACTGTTTTGAGATCAGCGACGGAGATGTGATCATAATCGGTACCGCTTTAGATACTGAGAAAGCAGAACGGGGAGCGGTGACGGCAGGCCTGGAGCTTATGGGCGGACTGCATATAAAGCGCGAGCTCGATGACATACTCACCCACAGAAGCACAGGCAACGAACTCCTGTCTCTGGCATTTGCAATACACGATCTTGTCGGAGGACTTCCGGTCTGCGCCAAAAGCAGAGACAATCTGGGCATAAGGATCGAGTCCGGCATGGTCATCGATAATGCATACACCGGAGCCGTGCTTGAAGAAGTGATAAACGCCGGAACGACGATCAGGAAGATCGCCATATCGGGGCCATACAAAGGGATAAGGGTCATCGTGACACCTATTGAACTCGACAATATGGTCATAGCAGCCATCGGCGTGGTCGACATCAGAAGTATGGCCGGGACAAACAACTTGATCAGATTACGGAGTGATGAAGAATGAGCGACGAATGCAAAGTCACCGTAGATGCCGGTGTCTGTAAAATGAAAACCGTGATTACAGCTAAATCCAACCCGGACAGCGGGCTGGTGGATGTTGACATACAGAGCGACTGTCCAAATGTCCTCAGAATGTCTTGGTCCGTGAAATCGATATGTCCGTACACGGAAGTCGAAGAAGCCATGAACAGCACCGAAATATACCGATTCGCAAGCGAGAGCATTCCTCACGCAGCATGTCCCGTGCCGTGCGGAGTCATAAAGGCGATAGAGGTCGCCGGAGGACTCGGACTCAAGAGGGATGTTACTATCCGGATAGAGTAACCTCTCCGGCACGCCTGACCCCGGGCGGGGCCTGGCGATAACTTCCTTTTCCATCGCTAACTGTTTATAATCATTTCCCCATTTTGGATCGATGAGCGAGGAAGTCGTCAGCAAACCCTTGGAAATAATAAGGGGCATGAAAGGCGTCGTACACGCCTTCCACCTTGACAAGGAGATCCTAGACCGGATGAACGAGGAGGAGAGGAAGGTCATTGCCATGGGCAACATCGTTGTGCACAACGACGGTTTTGCCGAAGCTCTGAAACGGGATCACATCATAGCTGTGATAAAAGACCCCCGCTTCAGACCTCCGCCCGAACCCACGGTGATACTCATATCGGACACCGGAGAACTCATGGGCCTTGAGGTGTTCCCCTTTACGGCAAAAGAGTATCTCAACAGAGAGGACGTAGTATGGCTTTCTGATGCCTTCGTTCTTTTCCCTGAAGTCAAAGGTCTGGGAGGAGAGAAGTTCGTGATGCCTCCGGTTTCATTTCCGGAACTCAACGAGGGCAACGGCTGCGTGGATGTGGTATCGTGCAGTCCCGCTCCTACGTGCGACCTGATCATGAGAGAATACTACAAATTGCGGGACGATCCTAAGCTTGCTAGCGTGCTTGTCGGGTACAACGATATCTGAATTTCCGGTGGCTGTCCGCCGCACTCTGTTTCGCTCCGTAACCGGATAAAGGGTATTTCAGAGATACGAGTACAAAAAGCATTCAGAGTCCGACACGGCATAAACATCACAATTTTGTTAGAATCCGATGCCCGTATTTCAAGGAATGTTCCCTTCCCGAAAAAGAGCCTCTGATGATTCGGAAGTACCGGTACGCAGAGAAAATGCCAAAAACAGCAACATTATGAAACGAGAAATGGGAATTGAAAGAAAGGGAATTGAAAGAAAGGGAACGAAAGAGAAGAGATACCGTCACAGCGCATCTGCGGCGGTATCTCTTGTTTGTGTTCGGACGGTATCGATTATTATTTCCGGTCAGTCCTTCCTGCGTCTGGCGATCAGAATCAATATCAGGAGAGCAAGGAACACGGCGATTATGAGAACAGGAATCCAATAAGGTATGCCGTCGGACCCGGTTCCCGAATTGTTTCCGTTGCCGGAATTGTTTCCGGAATCATTGCCGGAACCGCTGCCGTTACCGCCGTCTGCGGTTACTGTTACGGTTACACGCACATTCGAATGTATCTCGGATATTCTGTACGATCCGTCTTCCTGTTCCGATAGATCGGCTATTCCCTCAATAGCGGGAACCGCACGGTATCCTTCCGGTGTCTGTACCGAAAATACAAGGTTTCCTTTTCCGGCAACTCCTACAGGTCCGGATACGGGAGAACCGTTAACGTATACCGTATAATTAAAACCGGAATCGAACTCAACGTAATGTTCTATGAGTCCTCCGTTTGCAGTTAAGGATATGTTTCCCGATACCGATGATACGGTTAACGGATTCTCTTCGGAATCCTGTATCGATGAATCTTCTCCTGCGGACCACGATACGAATGCGTACTCTCCGTACATCAGAGCGGTTACGGTAAGAGTATCTCCGTGTTTTACTTTGAACGGATCTGTGTACTGCTCTGTGCATATAACGGAACCGTCTCTGGTTACGGTGTATCCGAAGCCCGATATTCCCGTTCCTTCTGTGAGGGTTACGGTGTATGTGTCATCCCATTCCGATTCGGCAGTATTCCAAGTGAACTTGGTATCGCCGTAATACAGTTCTCTTCCTTCGGCTCCGGCTATTCCTCCTTTTCCGTCTTCGTTGTTGGGATCGTAATCCGAGGAACTTACGTCATTCAGAGTCAGATATTTTATGGGAGTGGGAGATGAGGACATTCCGGGCAGTTTCCAGTTCACATCATCTCCCAAGTCGCTTTTGAAATACTTGTCTACGATCCCGCCGGATGCGGTGCTTCCGCCTGATATGCCCGTTACGGTTACGGTTTCCAGATTGGTGCAGCCTTCGAATGTATCGTAGTCCTGATTGCTGTCGGAGATTGTCACGCTGTCCGGTATTGTTACGGATTCCAGGTTGGTGCAAAGGTAGAATGCACCGTCGCCTATGGTTTCCACACTGTTCGGTATTGCCACGGTTTTCAGGCCGGTGCAATTGGCGAATACCAAATCGCCGATAGTTTCCGCACTGTTCGGTATCTTAACGGAGATCAGATTGGTGCAGCTTCGGAATGCACTGTCTCCGATAGTTTCCACGGTACTTGGTATCTCGATTGATATCAGGCCGGTGCAGCCTTGGAATGCACTGTCCCCGATGGATATCACACCGCTGAGTATCTCCTGTACCATAGCATCTCCGAGGCTTGTACAGTAACTGAATAAACCTTTGCTTATGGCTGTCGTATTATCCGGCATAACGACGGATGTCAGGCTGGCGCAATTGGCGAATACACCGTCGCCGATGGTTTCCACACTGTTCGGTATGGTGACGGAGGCAATCCCGCAATGGGTGAATGCACCCTCGCCGATGGTTTTCACACCATCCTGTATGGTGATAACTGTCAGATTGGTGCAGCCTTGGAATGCACAGCCGCCGACGGATGTCACGTTTTCCGGTATATCGATGGAGGTCAGGCCGGATTGACTAAATGCATAGCTGCCGATTGTTTCCACACTATCAGGTATGACAATGGAGGTCAGATTGGTGCAATGGTAAAATGCATGGGCACTGACGGTTTCCACACCGTTCGGTATGTTTACGGATGTCAGCCCGCTGCAATTCCAGAATGCGGCGTCCCTGATGGTTTCCACACTATCAGGTATGTTTACGGATGTCAGACTGGTGCAGCTTTGGAATGCACAGCCGCCGATGGATGTCACGCCAGCAGGTATGGTGACGGAGGCCAGATTTCTGCAGCCTTGGAATGCCCGGTCGCCGATTGATGTTACGCCTGATTCGATCATGAGGCTGGTTATGCTCGTTCTGACGCTGTACCACGGCGAATTCACTGTATTCAGATCGAGTGTATAATCTTCCATCTTGCCGTTACCGGATATCGTGAGAACACCGTTTATGAGAGTTGCTTTCACGCTGCCGCTGTCACCGGGACCGCAGTACCATGGATCATCGGCGGTACCGGTGCCTGTGGCTGCATCCGACTCATTAGGTTCGGAGTATGTTACAAAGAATGCTGCTGCGAGAAACAGAGCTACCGCAAACAGTACCGTTATGTTCAAACAGCTGGGGAAATTATAATTTCCCCCCCCCCCTGTACGGGCGGACAGATGTTTTTGCGGAAGAAAGGATCCCTTCCGGAGATTTAAGGTTCATAGTGTTTTGCTCCTTGTTGTACCTATCCAAGTATAATTTGGCGTATAATTGTGCTTGGATATATAATTCACGTATACTTGGGACAATATACAATAAATGTTATGCGGCGTCCGCAGCCGCGCTGCGTATCCGCCGTTCCGGACGAAAGAGCCGGAGTTCAGAGTCAGACAGATAATTCTCTGACACGGCGTATGAACCTGGATGCCGGCACAGGTCAGAGTATCCCGGACAATATGGCTTATCTGTAATGGGAAATCGATTTCATCCCGGACGCTTGTTCTCGGAGACGAACATGAATAAATCACTGCATGTCGGACGGCAGCTTTTGTCAGAGAATATCTCATAAATCGGGATTGTGAGAACATCTTAACGGCTTTAAGATGGGGGAGACTCTGTGTTTCCGCCGGCATGTACTGCTATGGCCCCATCAGTTAAGCGAGAAGTATTACACAGAAGGATACAGCGTAAGATTTGCCGTCGAATTTTCCAGAAATTGAAATTTCCAGAATCGCAGATGTCGAGTTCGCAGATTCCGTCTCATTTTTGATCATTTTCAGAAGTATCTGGCAGGCTTCCTCGTGTTGATCTAATAATTCCGACATTAGCCTTGCTTATTGCGGAAAATCGGGACATGAGCTATGGCTATATCCTGCTCAGATCCCCAATAGTTCTATACAGAATAGGAACAGACTTGGCCGGCCGATCAGTACCTTAAAGTGGGCGTCTCCAGCCATCTCCGTGAACCTTCGGGGAATGTCTCCAATCAAAAATTTCCGATTCCGCCTGATTCTTCCCGTTCGGCACGCGTGCCGAATGAATGCGTTCACGTACTTAAATTCCAATAAATTCCGTGGTCTCCTGTCTCTTTCTGTCGGTACATCACAGACAGGAGACCGCTTTAAGGGAAATTGTTTATCCTCCGCCGCTCGGCATGAAACCGCTTATATCCACTTCTTCTTCCGTTTTATGGGCTTCTTCAAGTGCATCGACGGCTTCTCTGCGGGTTGCGGAGTTCCTCTCGCGTTCTTTGTATGAGACCTCCTTGTACTCCGATATATCCGCTGTCTTCAGATAGCCGGCATCGTAGTAAAGACCTGTGAAATCCAGTTTAACCCAGATCTTACCGTCCTTTTCTCTGATATCGGTTGCCTTTCCGACAGTCGATGTCGGTATGTACTTCAGGATGTCTCCCTGCATCATCGGATCAGCCTTTGATGACAGCGGTTCTCTCGCCGGCGGGGACGAACTCTCTGAGTCCTCCTCTTCCGATCTCTTTCGTAACGTTGGCGAAGTCGAAGATCAGACTCGGGTCGGCGAAAGCGACGCGGATGTAGGGGTTGGCGGTGAATGCATCTCCGCGTGCGACGTGGGATGCCTTTGCGATACCGGAGTATCCCGACAGGTGACCTACATTCATTGCATAGTTGGGGTAGTTCGGACCTCTTATCTCAGCCGGCAGACCCTCATCGGATCTGTACGAGAACGAGTTAGCCGAACCGCACTGATCCTGCAGATCGTATCCGTAGAATCCAAGCCTTCCCGCTCTCTCCTTGTGCTGGAGCATCGAAAGGTACCAGAGGTTCAGACCGCAGTCTGCGACACCCGTTGCCATTGATCCCGCTATACCTGTTGTGGCCGCTGCGACAGTTGCCCTCTGCGACCCTCCGAAGTGCGTCTCCATGATTGCGGGGTATCTCTCGTACATCTCCAGTGCGTACGCGTTGATATCATCTCCGAGCTTCAGGAGTTCGTCGTACTTTGACGGGTCCAGTTTGCAGAATCCGCCGTACTTGTCCTTGATCACGTCAATCGAGTGGTAGACGTAGTCTTCAAGGATATTATCGGTGTATGTCGCTGTGGCGTATTGGGTGAATCCCACACCGCCGGACATGTATCCGCCGAGGTATACCTGATCGAAGATCGCTGCACCGAGACCGACAGTCTCAAGAACTGCCCTTCCGGGGTCGTCCGGATATACACGGTCGGATTGTACCATATCCGCAAAGAATCCGAAGGGTATTCCGCCGGGCTCATTGGGTCCTCTTGCACGCCTTGCGGGCATCATTGAACCCATGTTTATGGACTGGTGCTTGGCTGCGTATGCGAAGTCTGCGATTGCTGCCTCTCCCGCCGCAAGTTTGTAGGAGGAGATGAATGCCATCGAGATCTGCATGGCTGCGTGTCTCGAGACGGTCGCTCCGTCCATGAATCTTCCGACTATGGTCGGGACACGGACAGCCTGCATCAGCGTCTTTCCGACTGCCTTTTTGAGCTGTTCTGCCTGAGCCTTGGGGAAGAGCTTGTTGATGTCTATGACGAACCTGCTGTCGATCTCGTCAATAAGTTCATCGTCTCCGGAGAACACCTTGACGTATGAGTCATACACCAGCGCGGGGTTGACTTCTGCCATGTGTTCCTGAACGACTGCGCCTCCGGGCATTGTGTGGTTGACAACCTCAAGGTAGCTGCTGATCGTCTCGGGAGTTACCTCTTTTCCGAGTCTCTTCTCGATCGTGCTGTGCGGGGAGTCGAGACCTACGAGGACCGTCCTCCTTATGTCGTCCCATGCCTGCTGGATAGCGGGGTTGTTGACGCAGTGCAGATCATCGGCTTCCACATAGATATCTGTGTGGGACAGCTGATACGGCATCCAGGACCTCTGACCGAGCGGGACACCGATGTCTTCATTCATCATCGGGAATCCGCGTTTCTTGGCTATCGCCTCGGCGGATTTCTGGAATTCGACCTTGCTCTTGGACTGCTTCCATCCTCCGTACACGTAGTACTTGGTCTCCATGTCGGTGGGTTCTTCTTTAAACTTCTTCTTGACTGCTTCCATGAAAAGCTTGTCTTTCTGTTTGCCAGCCATGTTTACACATCCTTTACGTTGAAGGGCTGATAGCCGCCAAGTGTCCTGAGCTTGTGGATTCTGAGTCCGTATGCCGTGACCTCTTTGTCATCCCTCATGTCTACGCCGTCGGCCCTGAAGATCGTTGTCCTCTTTTTGAGGTCGTTCAGCGATGCCGGCTTACCGACGGATATCTTCCTGTCGATCGGAATCGCGACCTGGTCTTTGACGTAAACTACTTCTTTCTTGTCCTTGTCCCAAATGTATCTCTGCCAGGCATCGAACATCAGGCCGTTCTCGTCGAGACGGCATGCGTGTCCGTGAACTGTTGCTCCTCTGATACCTGTGAGGGCCGGGTCGAAGGTCTCGTTGTCGATCATCTCTTTTGCGAGTTTCTCAAGGTCCCTCTCCCTTACTTCGATGATCTGTCTCCCGGAAAGCGTTCCGGTGTCGATCCCTCTGTACCTTGAGAGGTACATCCATGCCCTCTGATAGGGGGATATGGGTGCAAAATAGACCGAGTCGGTGAACTGTATGTATCTGACTCTGTCTCCTTTCTTTGCTCCGTCTATAGGCTCAACGAGCTTCCTTATCGGACAGTTCGGTTCCTTTCCCTCTTCTATCGGGGGGTGGATGGATTTGTACTCCTCCCCGGGGTTGCGGTGTCCCATGAGTCTGACTACGTCATCCATGGAGACATCGCGAAGTTTCTTCAATTTTACCTTGGGATCCATCACTTTTCTTCTGTTCTTAGCGGGAGTGGTGGTTCCTGGGTAGAACTGTCTTTTATATGCTGCCATATTTTTCACCTTACCTGTAATCTCTGAGTGTTTTCCTGTATTTTGAGTATCTTCCCACCGACAGACTGAATCCGTGCGGCATTGCGGACTCGCATGCGGACCTTATCTTCCCGACTGCCTCATCCAGCATCTCTTCGTTCTCTACATCTAGCTCGACGTAGAAAGCTCCGACCAGATATTTGAGTTCCACCTCGCGTCCGCCGACCGTTATAGTCTTGCGTTCGGAATGATTATTCGGCAGTCCTTTGCCGGGTCCGCTGTTCAGATTTCTCGGAATGCCTTCGCCGGTCATGTTTATCTGTCTGATGTTTTCGATGGGTTCGAGTGCGTTCAGAACCTTCTCGGTCGTCTCTGCACTCAGCATTGCGTTGGAGAATATCTCCACTTCCGGAAGCGGTATTTCTGCGTATTCCACTGTAGATTCACTCAACATAACCTACCTCAGACCTTCTTTGCGATCTTCTTTGCCTCGGCACCCACCACTTGGATAGGCGAGCGGAATTCAGCCATGTCTCCGAACACTTCTTTGATGAGTCCGGACGTCGCTTCCGGCGAGAATGTCTGCGTTCCTCCGTCAAGACAGTTCGCTGCCGTGACTGCGGGGATCAGAACTCCTTTCGAGTGCCTTGTGACAACGTGGTTCCCGTGGAACAGACCGGGTCCTCCTCCTCCGTATATGGAGTGCGAGAAGAACGACATACCGACACCGACACCTTCGGATCTTCCGTAGTCTGTACCGGGCAGTCCGGTCTCGTGCTCAAGCAGATCATTGTAGTACAGGACCGTTCCGGGAACACCCTGCGCAGCCCTTGCCGCACCGACATTCACCATGACAGCCGCTACCTGACCGACAGCCGCATATGCGTTCCACAGAGGAAGATCCTTCGTTGTGTAGACCTTGTATCCCGACGGGAGCGTCTCTTTGACGTGTATAACGCCGTCGTCTATTGCCCTCGCCATGAGTGTCTCTATGACAGTACCGACAGTTCCGGTCTTGCCGTTTTTCTTGACGATCGAGTACAGTATGTTGTTTGCGTTCAGTCCCTGGTACGCGAGACCGAGGAGATGGCTTCTCTCAAAGTTTCCGATCGCATCTCCCATCTCGTAGGCACCGCACTGCTCGAATATCGACGAGAGTGCCACACCCTGCATCGCATTTTTGTTGACAAGCGCGACGACATGGTTCGCCATTATGTTTCTGAGTGCATATCCGGCACCCTCATTGTTCTGCGGGACATCGAGAATCGATTTCACGTTTGCGCCGTCGAACCCTACGGTCTGCGGGTATCTTCCCCAGACTGCTCCCTTTACCATATTGGCCTTGTACATCGGAACTTTGAATTCATCAATAATAGCTTCGGTGACCGCAGACGCAACCGCTGTGAAACCGGTTGTGTATTCCACGCCGGCATCCGTCCTCGCCTCGGGCACTATTACGACCAGACTCTTTCCGTCCGCTTTGATCGATACAGATGTACCGTCATCGGATGTTACCTGGACCTTTTCCTTGACTATCGACGCGATCTTCTTGGCATTGTCGACCAACTTTATGTCGATCTCTTTCCCTTTGATCATCGCACCGGCCATGTTACCGGTCTTAAGAGCCTTCTCGATACCGGCAAGATTGACCGCGATAGTTCTCTTGCTCAGAGATGCGATTTTTTTGATCGCATTGTTGCGCAACGGACTGATGGCTTCCAGCGGTATCTGCTTGGCTATGCGTTTACCGTTGTCGTCATACAGGTCGATTACGTCCTTGTATTTTGGCATTTCATACCTCCTTGTTCAAATAACTGGCGAAAAATAGTGATCTTTCGCTTTCCCCTTGCAAAGGCAAGTAGTGTATTATCTGATTTAAAACCATTTGAAAACGCAAGATTTCGGGACAAAAAATAATATTTTCCATCATTTGGATTGGATGGAAAAATCTGGAATTTCAGACGCGCGCGTGATATCTAGTATATATTGGTTTCTCTGCGTAACAAGTTATTTTATGTTCGGACATAAACAAACATCTTTAAAATGTGAAATAGTAACACTAAACCGTTCAGTCCCGCTTGGCCTTGGACATTGTCCCCGCCGCATATCCCTCCAGACGCGATACATAATCGGGGATGAGCGCATACGGAATTCCGCATGCAAGTTCGTCCGGTGCCATATCTGTCCTCTTTCTGCACCCGAAGCACCCCAAAGATACATTAGGTCTGCCTGAAACAACGGGCAGTGCGGTTATGTCCTCGCATGCACACTGGAACGGAGATGTGCTGAACACCGCACGGCCCCCTTTCTCGGCGGTCATCACGGATGCTATCCAATACAGCCTCTCCGGAATATCTGCAATTATCACCGCATCCGGTACGAAATCCGCTTTGCTCAGCGGACAGACTGCCTCGCCCACCGTATGATAGGGTATAACCATCCTTTCATCTATCATCTTCTTTGCCGATTCAGCAGAATCGTGTATGCCTATGCCCGCATGGAATTCTCCCGATGCGATCTTCGCCGGTGTCTCTCCCATGCCCAGAACCGATGTTCCTACGTGGCACACCTGCATTTCATAAGGCATCTTTATGCACTCCCCCCTCCTGGCGCGGAAAACTGCCTGGCAATGGCTCATCGGGGACTCCGGAAGCGACAGACCTGCAGGATATTCATCCCCGTCTCCGATCAGTATAACGGCCACAGGTTCTGCTCTGAGGCCGAGTATTGTCTTAAGCTTCTCAGCATACTCCGCATTGGTATTCAGAATTCGGGACACATGCCGGCATCGGCATGTGCATGAATAAACATTTGCAAAACTGTGCACAGACCTTCGGACATGCAAAAACCGGCGGATGCGGCATCCGGTATGCCAAACCCAAACTTGAGAACGGATGATTCCGAAGGGGTTTGGAAAAGGTTTGGATCAGGGATCAGTGTTTGAACCCTTTTACTGCGTCAACCATCGCCTGCATGTTAGCATCTGTGGTGGCTGTAGCCACACCGCAGCCTGAGGATATGACGCTGAATCCCGCCTTAGCACTGTTGATTGCCGCCGCTTTAACCTCTTCCGGTGTTCCCTGGAAGAGCGGTTTCACCGACCCGACATTTCCCACAAGTGCAGCTCTCTTTGCGACCTTCTCGGCTGCTTTGAAAGGATCGACCTTCTCTTCAATCGAGAGTCCCGTGACACCGGTTGAGATCATACCGTCAAGTATCGGGTATGTGTCTCCGCAGATGTGGAGAACTGAGAACGCATCCTTGACCTTCGCGAGGCTTTCTCTGACGTACGTACCGGATGCACCCTCAAACATATCAGGCGCAAGCATATCGGTGGATGCCGAAGGCTCGGACATCTGGATGGCATCGGCGCCCGCGTCAGACAGTGCCTGTGTGTACGCCTTCACGATCGGATTGACCGCTGCCACCCACTTCGATACCTCTTCGGGGGCCATCATCATACCGAAGACCATGTTTTCCGTGTTGATCATGTGTCCTGCAAGGGTGAACGGACCTGTGTTTCCCGCGACGACCGCGAAGTTTTCGCCGTGCGATTTTTTCATCAGCCCTATCGCTTTAATGGCCTCTGCGGGCCTGCCGCCCTTTACGAATTCATCGGGAGACATGAGTGCTGCAGGGTCATCATACTCGCCCGACATCGGGTCGAAGTGGAACGGGTGTTCCTTTATCATGGGGGCTGCGTCTTTCTTCTCGACCTGCACTCTGCATCCGAGCCTCTCGGCCTCGGCCGTGAGACAGAACGGAGCTCTTACACATTCAAATCCGAACATGTCCGCCTGTGCGGTTCCGAGTTTTGCCATGAGTTCTGCCTTTTTGTGGGCCTCAGGCCATGCTGCGCCGACCTTGTCCATCTGCGAGACCGTGGCGGCCTGTGTGAAAATCGCCACGGGCGGCCTGTCGAGTTCTTCCAGTTTCATTGCTGAGATTATTCTCTCTTTTGGAGTCATTGCCATACGAAATCTATCTCCCGAGAGCCGAAATATATTACACTTATTTAACTAGGTCGGCGACGTGGCCTGTGAAACCCTCTTAAAAACAAATACCTTACGTCTGCGGGCCTCTCTATAATGTGAGCTGTGCATCTGAACAGTATTTCTTTGTGTACTGATGGTTCGCTTCTTCCGTATAAAACGTCTTAAAACTCTTCCAGTTCGGAGTGAAGATGCGAGGTTTCACCGGAAACATTTTGTATTAAGGCCGTAAGGAATCCCTGTTCTCAGGGAGAGAGAAACTTGCCGGTCTTCTCGTCGATGTATCCTATAAAGGAATCCCTGTTCTCAGGGAGAGAGAGGATATTTCGCGGTGCAAAAGAACTCGAAGTACAAAGGGAATGCCGATGCAGGAAAGAAGAAAATAAGAAAAGAGATACCGCCGCAGATGCGGACGGTCTCTTCTGTTTGTGTTTGGGAAAGGGTTTGGGTTCGCGGCTGTGTTTCTGTTTACGGTCAGCTTTTCCTGCGTTTGATTATTGCGTTTCCTGCTGCGGCGGCTGCTATACAGGCAAGGAACGCTCCTACTATGAGAACGGGAATCCAATACGGTATGCCGTCGGAGGAG
>JAIRYF010000019.1 GCA_031267895.1 Candidatus Methanoplasma glyptotermitis | reverse complement strand
GTAAACATACGCGTTCAGCGTCAGCGCAATATCCTTACCGGATTCGTTTCCGCTTATCGATGTTACGGATGCCGTTCCCGTTTGGGTGTATCCCGCAATGGATGCGGTTATGCTTCCGGATGTTCCGGGACGAACTGCGATTATGTAGTCGCCACTCCCGTCGGTGAGCGCAGCGTATCCCGCAAGAGACACCGTAACATTGGCGTTGGATGCTCCTCCGTTTACCGCGAGATTACCAGATACTGAAAACCCTGGCAAAAACCTAAGATTCTGATTGAAAAGATGGTAAGTCAGCGGTGCTACATTCAGAGTAACCGTCTGAACGTATCCGGGTACGGATGCGGTTATGTTTCCGGATGTTCCGTAAGGGACTCCGGTTATGGTGTAGTCACCGCTTGCATCGGTGACTGCGGTGTACGCTCCCAGAGAGACTGTCACGCCGACATTGGATGCTCCTCCCACTACCGTCAGGCGTCCGTATACCGAGAATATGTCGATGTCCAGCGTAATGTCCTTACCGGATTCGTTTCCGCTTATCGATGTTACGGATGCCGTTCCCGTTTGGGTGTATCCCGGAATGGATGCGGTTATGTTTCCGGATGTTCCGAGAGGAACTGCTATGGTATAGTTGCCGTTCCCGTCGGTGAGCGCAAATCCCGAAGGGAATAGGACTACCATAACTCCAACGTTGGATGCCGTTCCTCCGTTTACCGTCAGGTGTCCGAATATCAAAGGCCCTGACACAAGCAAAATGTCCTGGTTGGTTGCGTTTCCGCTTGTCAGCGTTACGCTGGGGATACTCACCTGAGCATATCCCGCTGCCGCCGCGGTTATGCTTCCCGACGTTCCGTAGGGAACATTCAGTATTATGTAGCTGCCGTACGAATCGGTGAGCGCAGTGTATCCCACAAGAGATACAGGGATATTGACACCGGGCGATCCGTTAACCGTTACACTTCCGGATACCGAGAACATGTCGATGTCCAGCGTAATGTCCTTGCCGGATTCGTTTCCGCTTATCGATGTTACGGACGCGAAAACGCTCGGATGATATCCTGCTATCGCTGCGCCTATGCCTCCGGATGTTCCGAGAGGAACTGCTATGGTATAGTCGCCGTTCGAATCGGTGAGCGCAGCGTATCCCGCAAGAGACACCGTAACATTGGCGTTGGATGCTCCTCCGTTTACCGTCAGGTGTCCGGATACCGAACACGCAGCAACTACCCAGCTACTCGTACCTGCATCCCACGCAAAGTCAGCATCGGTGTAATGCAGCACTCTTCCAACGTCTCCGGCTATGTTGCTATTGGGATCAAAATCTGTACTTTGGATACCAAACGTAAGAGACGTTACGGCTTTAGGTGCATCGGGCAGCACCCAGGTCCTGGTAGGAATGAAATACTCGCTGATGAGTCCGAACGGGTCAATATATATTCCTCCCTGAGGTGTCACTGCCATTACCGCTGTAACGGATGTCAGGACATCGCAATCAGCGAACGCATAGGTACCGATCACCACAGTATCCGGAATAACAATAGATTCCAAACTGATGCAACTGGCGAATGTATATTCGTTGATGACCGTCACACTACTCGGTATGACGACGGATGCCAGGCTGAAGCACGCTTTGAATGCACCTTCACCTATGTAACCCACGTTGCTAAGATCAACGGATGTCAAGCTTGTACAATTACCAAATGCATCTCGACCTATGGATTGCATATTGCTGAGATCAACGGATATCAGGCTGTAGCACTCCGCGAATGCACGCTCGCCGATGTGTTGCATATTGCTGAGATCAGCAGATATCAGACCAGTACGAGAGAATGCTTCCTGGCCTATGGCTATTACATTGCTAAAATCGATAGACGTCAAGCTTATACAACCTATAAACATACGGTCGCCAATGAATGTTATGTTGCTGGGCATTGTCACAGATCTCAGGCTTTCGCAGGCCGTAAAGGCACCATTATAGAGAGATGTCACGTTGCTAAGATCAACGGATATCAGGCTGAGGCACCCATAGAATGCATGTTCATAGATGCTTGTCACGTTGCTAATATCGATGGTTGTCAGTCTTACGCACCCACGGAATGCATTTTCACCGATGGTCGTCACACTACTCGGTATGACAACGGATGTCAGGTTGAGGCAGCCTTCGAATGCATTGTTGCCGATAGTTGTTACGCCCGATCCGATTACAACGCTTGTTACGTCCGCTCCGTCGCCGAACCACGGTGCTCCCTGTACCAAGAAATCATCCATAGCACCGGGACCGGTTATCGTTAGAGTGTCGCCTGTAAGGTCCCACACTGCTCCGGATGCAAAGACACCATTGGCAGCATCCGACTCATTCGGTTCAGAGTATGTTACAAAGAATGCTGCTGCCAGAAATAAAGCAACAGCGAACAAGACCGTCGTGTTCAGACGGCGGGGAAAATTATAATTCCCCCCCCCCCTGCCTGTGTGTTACACTCAGGGAAGAGATAATTTCTCTTGAAGATTTCATATTCATATGATTTTTCTCCTTATTGTACGATTACCGCATATCAACGGCACGCGACATTGTATACTCACACCCGAATATATAACCTACGTATCGCGACTCCGGTTAAACCCTCATATTTTCGCTCCAAACTCAAATATCCTCCCGATATTGTATTCAGGGGAAGCGAATCATATCGTAACACAAGGAGATGCCGTTCAGATATTTTTCTCACAATATCCGGAGACTTACGGGCGGAGAGTATTCGCTTTGAGGATGGTTTCACCGGAGTCCTGCCCAAGCCGTATCGGCTAAGTACTCCGCAGTGTCTTATATTCCTCATACCGTCACTCCGGCCGGCTTTTTGTTTTGTTCAGCAAACATCGACGGGAGACTGCCGCTTCCTCCTTCCCGCAATTTTACGTCCTGCGTCTGACTCAAAACAGTCTGACCGATAAACTCATTGCAAGCGGACATACCGGCAGAGATATCGGCGAAACCGAATCGGCCGTAAGATCGCCAAACCGTAGACAGAATATCTGAACCGCTGTCAGACAGAATTTACACCGGCTTCTGAAAAATGAATATACACTCCCGTCCGGCTCCGTTTTTGCACATCGTTCTGCCGGATCGGGAGTTAAGGTGTTTACTAAAGGGTTCAGCGTATCAGGAGACGGCTTCGGTTTCTGTGTCTACCTCGGCATTAGGCTCTTTGTCCTTGCTATCATAATATTTCTGAAGGAAGAACCAAAACGGTATGTAGCATGCCAGAATGACACCGCCCAGTATGACCGAGCTGACACCGAAATAGCAGTAACTCCAATACGCAAGACAGGGTATGAGTACAAAGAACTGGTAGATCGTGATACCAGTGGATACCCAATACCATCCCCTGGGCGCACGCCACGGCCTTTCCACATCTCTGAACCTGGGGTCGGTTCTGGATCTGCGGAATGCCCACATAGCAAATCCCAGAGCGAGACAGAACCCGAAAGACGATGCGGCAAGGATCATTTCCGGACTGCCGAGCGGGATCAGGATCATGCCCATGCATGCCTGAAACATCATTGCCACGTACGGTGTCCCATGTTTATTCTTTTTGGCGAAGAAGGCAGGCATATGCTGTTCTTCACCCATAGTATACAAAGCTCTGGAACTCCCTAGGAACGCCGTTTGAATCAGCAGCACCATTCCGGCCACCAGCATGATCAGGGCGATCGAAGACCCTATCTCTCCGAAATCAGCAACAGCCACCGGGACCAAAGTTGCATATCCCGCATCCTCGACGCCTCCGACGCCCAAAACACCGAAAACAGCAATGGCAACGATCGCATAAACGATGAAACATATGGCACCGCAGCTTAGAAGTGCCTTCGGCAGATCTTTTCCGGGGTTTTTGTACTCGCTGCCGTATACCGCGGCAGTCTCCCAGGCACAGGCACTCCACTGGGCCAATGCAAAAGTACCGAACAGCATGACCAGGTCGGTGGCGCTCCATCCCCACTCAGGCGGCAGGAACTCATTCATTATGTGAGAGAGTTCAAAAGATCCGTTGAAAAACGTAAGCGAACATACCAAAACCAGCGGCAATATCGTCACGACTGCAAGGATCAGCCCCAGTCTTGCCCCTCCGGCAAGTCCTCTTGAACTGACGGCTATGAGCAACAGGAAAATCAACGCGCCCAGACAAAGGTTCAGAAGAGTGGAGTTCACCCCTGACAGAGGTTCCACGAACTCCTGAAGATATGTGCCGCACATTATGGTGAAAATCGGTATCACGGGAGTCCATGTGAACCAATAGCACCAAGAGGCAAACCCGCTCATGAATCTCCCCTTGTTTATTCTGGATTTGACGTTTTTGTCCGTGAACATCAGCTGAACACTGCCGGGTATGCCTGCGCAGCCGAATGTGGCAGAAACCTCGCCTATAGCAAAGTTCTGCGCAAATCCCTGCACAACCGAAACACACCACATAATTATGCTGAATGCCCAGAGGGTATCGGTCACATCGAAAAGTGACGGAAGAATCAATATCGGGACACCCATCGCGATAATTGTACCTTGCTTCCAGCTTATTGATCTGACTAAAGTTTGGGGTGCCCAATCGGGCCTTTCCGTTTCCGTTTCGCTATCTGATACCAGTCTATATCCCTCCTCTTGATCGGACGGTCAGCCGGCGGCACAGATACGGTTATTTTTCAACCGAATGTACAGCCGATGATTGTTTGGATAAGCGTCCAACCTTCGTTAGCATTTGCCAACATATCGTTAGTTATATCCATCATATTTAAAAATTTCTATATTTTTTAGAAAATCAGTCATAATACGACAACAAAAACCTATTTTCGTTAAAATATAACAACAACATTTAAATAGTAATAATATGGCACACATCCTATATTTTAGGAAGTATAATATAGTATTAATGTTGGGACAATACACATCGGATTATCGCTGAAACTTACAATGGAAAAAAATGGATCCGAATGTCTATGTTGATGCCATTCGGCATGAAAAATAAGGAATACAGCGGCCTGTCTTACCGATTGTGAGGAAACAAAAGCAACCGGATCAGATTACTCTGCTGTCTCTTCTGAAACGCAGAATCGCCTTCTTGGCTCCAAAATGTCCGAGAGATGCGGCTTTATTGTACCACTTCTTGGCCGTATTGATGTCTTTTCCAACACCGATGCCATCCTCATAGTATCTGGCGAGAATGAACATCGCGTCGGGGTCGCCATTCTCTGCCGAAAACATATATGACTCAAACGGGGACGCATCGCCTTTGACGACTACTTTGTTGCCTGTGTAATCTTCAACGAGTTTCTTTGAGACCGTATGTCCGCGTTCGGCAGCCCTTGTGTACCACATAAGAGCTTTGTCTTTGTCCTGCCCGACACCGAAACCGTTGGCGTAGCAGTATCCCATGTAATACTGGCAGATGGGATTGCCGCTTTCGGCACCCTTCGAGAACCATTCGAACGCCTTTTTTTCGCTGACTTTCACTCCTTTGCCTTCCAGATGACAGATGCCCACATACAGCTGAGATCTGGCGTACCCGCTGTCACCAAGCTGCGTATGCATCTCCAAAGCTTTGTCCGGGTCCTTTTCCACACCTTTTCCTCTGGCGTAGCTCTCCGCAACGATGTATTTGGATTTGAGGTATCCGTCCTCGGCCGATCTCATGCACAGATCGAAACCTTTTTTTTCATCTCTGTCCGCCCCGTTCCCGGACATGTAGGCACTTCCTGCCATGTGGCAGCCGAGAGTGTGCCCGTGCTGCGCCGATCTTTCGAAATACTTCATTGCTCTCTTTGGGTCCCTTCTGACTCCGTTTCCGTCTGCATAGTTAACGCCCGTCGTGTATTCTGCGAATGGATCGCCGAGATCCGCGGCCTTTCTGAACCACTCCGCCGACAGTGAGGCACTCTTTGGGACCTGACTCCCCTTTGCATGCATCTGGCCAAGCATTATCATCGCATCTGTCTGACCGTTTTCCGCCGACTCCGTAAGCCTTCTTATACCCTGTTCCCGGTCCTTATCCAGCCCCACTCCCCCCAGCAGACATCTTGCCAGACCGAATTCGGCATCGAGACAGCCCTCTCTGGCGGACACATCGTACCAGCTGCTTGCAAATATTGGGTCCTTTTCGGTGCCGACCCCATCCATGTAGCATCTGCCCAGGTGATATTTGCCTATTGAAGAACCTGCATCGGACATCTCCGAATACATCTGAAATGCCGTTTTCGGATCTCTCTGCACTCCGAGTCCGTGCTCATAGCATCTTGCGAGTTCACACCTGGCCCTCTCCGACCCTTTGTCCGCGCATATCTTCAGAAGCTGTGCTCCTCTGACACGGTCTCGGGATGTGCCCGTGCCTCTGAGCACGCAGACTGCCGCCGAGCACTCCCCATCTATGTTTCCCTTCTCCGCAGACCTTGAGAACATCTCGAAGGCCTTTGCGAAATCCGAGTCGGTGCCGACACCCAAATCATAAAACACACCGAGCATGTACATGGAACTCGGAGACCCTTCCTCCGACTTCTTCAGATGGTAATCGAAGAGCTTCCTGTCCCTAGGGACATCCGTCTCTTCGAATATTGAGTTTAATTCCGCTACCGCATCCCTGTACCCTTTCAGTGCGGCTTTGGAGTACCACATTATCGCTTCGTCGGTATCTTCCGGCACGGCTATGCCCTCGGCGTAGCATTTGCCTATTATGAATTCTGAATCCGTGTGGCCGAGCGCAGCCGCTCTCATGTACCATTCAAACGCTGCAGCCTCATCCACATCAACGCCGCCGCCCATCGCGTAGGCCTGTCCGAGTTTGAAACAGGAGTCGGCATCGCCAGCCTCAGCTTTGGAAATCAGATCTTCCGAAATTTCCATCGGGGACCCTAACCCTTCTGCATTATATTAACCTACCCCGTTCGGTTGCAGATCTGCAAACTGGTCCCCTTCCTTCTTTTCTACGGACAATACAACCATCAGCAATGCCAACAGTGAAAATACGAACATCAGTGCCCACACGAAGGCAAAATTCTCGATTGTGTATGCCGTCCCTATTATCAATCCTGTTATCGTCGTGCACACAGATGCTCCCAAAAACAGGAAGAGGTTCATCGCAGACACTGCGGTACCCGATATAGATGTAGGATACCACTCTTTCACCTGAGTGAACGAAAGCGTCATGAACCCTCCGAAGAGACCGAAGAAGAAACATATTATCATCCAGAACCAATAACTGTCAAGGCGTCCGGCGAATATCCATATTATTCCCCATGTAGCCGCGAACAGCAGCGTCCCCCATATCATCGCTTTGCGTTTCGAATTTATGATCCCTCTGCCGTTCATCACGCCTATCGCCACGGTGCTCAGTATCTTTCCGGCACCGATCATGGTGACGAACCAAACCACACTCAGTGTGAAATCATACGAACTGCTGAAGTATGTTTTCGCCCAAGTACCCTGAAAGACCATTATGGAACCGTATACCAGAAAGTACGCGGCCGCAAGGGTCCAAAACTTCCTTCCGCCGGATGCGACCATTTTCAGACCTTCCATGACAGGCAGTTTCGAGTCGGTGACATCATCTATGGGTGTTCCTTTCTCCAAATTCTCGATCTCTTCTATCGCCGGCAGACCTTTGCAGTGCGGATGGTCTCTTACAAAGATAAAACACAGCACGGCCAGAGTCATGGTCACAGCCCCGAGAATCAGAAACGTTTCTCTCCATCCGAGTGAGTCGGCCAAGGCTTCAAGCGGTGCTGATGCCGCTATCGCTCCGACGTTGCCGACGGCTATTACAATACCTGTAAGCTGCGAAAAATCCGTCTTTCCGAACCAGACCGAGATAATCTTCATGAGCGGTATGTACACGACTGCCATACCGGCCGCAATGAATATCTTGCCCAGGATGATCGTCCAGAACCCTGTACCTGCGAATGTCAGGAACGACCCTGCCGCCGCCACCGACAAAAAGATTGCGGCGGCCTTCCTCGGACCGAGATGGTCCGCAAGGAGACCGCTCGGGATCTGCATCGCGGCATAGGTCCAAAAGTAGACCGAACTCAGAAGTCCGATGGACCCTCCGACATCGCTGACGATGTCTCCCCCGACTATACCTCCCGCCATTCTGTGAAAGTACACGAAAAAATACGCGGATATCAGTATGATGAATATTATCCAGCGATACCTGCGGACCTTTTCTCCGAGAACACCGGTGCTGTTCAGCCGTTCACCCCGAAAAGCATGTGCCTTTTATTCCCGCACGGACACTGGTGTCGTCCGCAGTTTTTACAGGACCTCCGAATACCGACACGTTTTTCGGATCCGATTCTCTGTCCGACGGTGAAACTTCTGTTATGTGCTCATACAGACATATTCTTGTGCCTGCGGTCAGTCTGTGCGTCCGCGTGAAACGGCAGGCCGCCGCGATACTGCGATCCGCCGATGCCGTAAAAGACACCTCAGGCCGATCCGCCGCGGCCGGAGGAAGCGGGCGGGACGGCGCGATCTGCGGTCCTTCGGAACCGGTACCGATCCATGTTTTGCCGATGACTCTGTCTGTCTTCATCTTCCGGCTCCGCGTATCACTCGATTTCGGTAATTTTGTATTCAGACGATCCGAGTCCTATCCTTTCAGCATGCTCAAACGTAGCCTGCCACCTCGTGGCCGGGTGGGTGCATTTGAATATATCATCCGGTTTTATGCCGTCGGAGTTGATATGAAGTCTGCTCCCCTCAATCATAGGCTGTTTCTGAGCAAGGTCTGCGCATGCCTTGTCCAGCGCGACAGGATCGAATGATGCGAGCATTCCCACATTGGGTATTATCGGCAGATCATTCTCCCCGTAACAATCGCAGAAAGGAGACACATCGGCAACAACAGACGCATGGAAGTTCGGTTTGTCGGACAGCACAGCCGCTGCATATTCGACTATTTTGCAGCATACTACATCCATCGCCTCATCCATACTCGCACTTACGGCATCGAACGGACATGCCCCGATGCATCTTCCGCATCCGGCGCATCTGCTGCGGTCTATCCTCGCCTTTTTCTTTATCATGTCTACTGCGGAATGCGCGCAGACTCTGAGGCATTTTCCGCAGCCTCTGCATTTCTTTTCGTCGACACTCGGTTTTCCGGAACTGTGGAGTTCCATCTTGCCCCTCTTTGAGGCACATCCCATCCCGATATTTTTAACCGCTCCGCCGAAACCCGTCATCTCATGGCATTTGAAGTGATTCAGCGAGATGATCGCATCCGCATCGCATATCTCCCGTCCTATCTTCGCTGTTTCGACGTAGCGGCCTTTGACCGGTATCTCTGCGTCGTTAGTGCCTTTAAGACCGTCGCCTATTATGATCTGACATCCTGCGGATATTGTATTGAATCCGTTTATGTTTGCCGTGTTCAGATGCTCCACGGCATTCTTTCTTTTTCCGACATACAGTGTGCTGCAGTCGGTGAGAAAAGGAATACCTCCCAGCCCATATACTCTGTCCGCCACGACTTTAGAGTAATTCGGCCTCAGAAATGCCATATTGCCGAGTTCGCCGAAATGAGCCTTAATGGCAACAAATTTTCTGTCCATCTCGATGCTTCCTATGCCTGCCGCATCGATCAGTCTTCCGAACTTGTCCAGAAGACTTCCCCGCATGCCCGTGCGCATGCTCGTATAGTACACTTCTGACGGCCTCATTTTGTATCGCTCCATAACCAGATTACCAATATAAAGAGTGACCCCGGAGCATGTGTATGTCGGGAATGATACACTGATAAATCTTTTTTCGACACTTTGCCTATTTAAGTGTCTTATGTCGGATAATGTTCGTTTATCGCCGGGAAACACTTAAAATACTGAAAGATAAGTGGGCTTTTCGGGAATAACACGGTGAGAGCAATGCACGCTATGAGTTCTTACACAGATAACCTCGCCTCGGACGAGGAGATAATGAGAAGGTACAACGAAGAGAAACGCTGGGGTCTCGCAGTGAGCATAGATCTCGGAGAATGTGATCACGGGAAGATCTCGTCAAAGGAGCATATAACGAAATTCGCCGTTGACCTTGCAAACTTTATAAATATGAAGAGGTACGGCGAACCTCTGGTCGTGTTCTTCGGCGACGAACCGAAGGTGCAGGGGTACTCACTTGTTCAGCTGATCGAAACATCTCAGATCTCAGGACATTTCGCAGAGAGCACCGACAGAGCATTCATTGACGTGTTCTCGTGCAAAGAGTTCCCGCCCAAGAGGACCGCAGAATACGTAAAAGAGTTCTTCGGTGCCAAAAAGATGGAGTTCACCGTTTTATTCAGAGACATATAATCAAATCGATCCGGCATCCGCCGGATCACCCGCTCACGGCAGCGAACCGAAAGATTCGCGCGCCTGCATGCGCAACGATATTATCTCATTGATTCATACCGCACAGTATGGGCTTGGAAGATGTTCTCGCAAGACTCGGTGCTGAGAGGTCAGTGAAAGCCATTTTTCCTTTGGAGGGGGACTTCTACAAAGAAGTCATCATGGAGGAAGGCAGCATAACGGAATCTTCATTCGGGATGCCGATCGTCAATAGGGCCCTGGAAGAAGCTCTCAGGAGAGATGTCGCTATCTGTCTGTTCTGCGACGGCACATTCGAGGTTCCCACCGGCCATGTCATGGTGATGGAGGATGGGTGCGGGAACAGAATCGGCCACGATGTGCCGGTGTGCATGATGGATGATTTCAAAGACGATCCGGAAATATTCTGGCTTTGCGACGATTTTGCGATATACCCCCAAAAAGCAGAATCACAGGAGACATTTATGATCATGCTTCCTCAGAATGTCGAATCAGTAGGAAAGGAAGAAGGTGTGAAGAATCCCATTCTGCTGTATCCGGCCACCACAACCGACATAATGCTCAGAAAACACTTCGGTATCCCCCTGGACGATCCGAAATTGGCCTCGGCGATACTTGCTTTTGATCTCTTATAACCTCCGGCCGAATGCTAACTGTATGTATTTCCGTATATAGGAGGATGTTTCAGTCCATTTTCCATGAGGAACATGCAACATCTCATAAAGAAGCTAGGCAAAAATAAAAAGGGAAGTATCGAAGGGTTACCCCTTCAGCTCATGATAATGATTATTATCGCAACAATGGGCACTGCGATATTGGTTGGGTGGATGGGCAGCATAGACTCGCCCAAACACATCGGTTCGGTGGAGGTTGTCTCCGGAGAAATCATACTTGACGGCAACAGCACTTCCGACGGAGCCATACGAATATACGTTTCGGATCAGGACGGAAATCCACTCGGCGGTGCGACGGTTGTTCTTTCGGGACTCGGTGTAACAGACGGAAACGGCAGAACCGCATACAAAACAACTGACAGCAGAGGATACGCGGAATTCGAACATCTCAGCATAACTCTCAGAGGTGCGGATATCGGTTTCATAACTGTCAATGTCTCTATGTCCGAATACGGGGAAAATAACACCGCAAGAGTGGCCGTGATCTCGTGATATTAAACAAAAAAGGAATCGTCGGGTTTCCGCTGCGTCTGGCCGTAGCCTCTCTGATACTCGCCGTATTCGTCCCCGCCGCAGCGGGTATGATCGGCGATCTGGAAAAAGATACATCTATATCGGCAGCAAAGACGGAGGCTGAACGGATCTCCGACACCGTCAAGAGGATATACTACTCCGGAACCGGCAGCAAAGGCACCGTTGATGTTTCACTCGTTTCCGGGTCGTGTCTTGTGCTAGGCGGGGAGGGTTCCGATTCATACTGCATCACAATACTGTTTGGCGATGTCTCTGTCGGGAAGATTTACATGCAGAGGCCTTCGGTGATGTTCATCGGAGACCCTCTGCAGATAACAGGCAGCAGAACCATTTCGTTTGTGTGCGTAAATGACGGCGGCAAATACGGAGTCACGGCACAATATGATTGAATTCACACTGTCGAGAGTGGTCCTTATAATATGCGGCGCAGCCATCCTCGGTACGGTCTTCGTACCGATCCAATCACTCTGCGAATACAGGTATGATGAGTCTATGTCCGATGCCGCAGACAGGATCTCGTTCATCATCGATGAGTTCTGGGCCTCTGAAGCCGACACTCTGACAGTAAGGGGATGGGAGATACTGCCTCCGGGAGGCTACATCGAGATCGAAGGGCATCATCTCGCCGTGCATGCCGGCGATGTATCATACAGATCTCTTATCTCAAAGGAGATGGACAGAGTGGTTTTCGGATACGGGGACGAGGTCAGCATATCAAAGAACTGATCTTCCGAACATCTCAGCCGTCTTGCCGAGGGCATTGGCGAATCTGTCTATGTCATCTTCGTTGTTATAAAGGTACACCGAAGCTCTGGCACTTCCTTCTATCCCCTTTGAGGCAAAAAACGGATGGGCGCAGTGCATCCCAGACCTTATCATCACGCTGTCCATTTTGTCGAGTATCATGGCTATGTCGTGCGGCGACAGCCCGTCTATGTTAAATGAAAACACGCCGCACCGTCTGTCGGGGTCTTCCGGACCGACTGTGCTCAGCCCCTCTATCCCGCTGACCCTTTTGAAAATATATCTCATCAGACGCCTGTCGTGATCCCGTATCTCCTCCATGCCGACCGATGACAGGTATTCCAGTGCCGCTTTGGTGCCTGCGATGCCGGAATAGTTTTGAAGTCCGGCCTCGAATTTATCGGGGATCGGCGCGAGGTCTGTGTGCTCGTATGTTGCCAGACCGACCGCCCCGCCGCCTGCCGTCAGAGGTTTTATGCTCTCCAGACACTCTCTCTTTCCGTACAGTATGCCCATGCCCGATGGTCCGAGCATCTTGTGAACAGACATCGTATAAAAATCTGCGTCCGTTTTCTTCAGATCGAGTTTCATATGCGGGGCAGCCTGCGACCCGTCAATCATTATTTTCGCACCTACGTCGTGCGCTATCTCCGCTGCCTCTTTTATCGGAACTATGCAGCCGGTCACATTGCTGGAATGATGGACGGAGACGAGCTTCACGCCCTTTTTGACGGCCATTTTGAAGTTCTCTATGTCGAATTCGCCGTTGTTATGAGATCTGGAATACACCCTGCGTATCCCGATTTCTTCCGACAGCACTGTCCACGGAACGTGATTGGAGTTGTGTTCCGTGTCTGTGGTGACTATGATATCTCCGTTTCTCAGTCCGAACCCTCTGGCCACCGTATTGATGCCTTCAGTGCAGTTCTTGGTGAAGATATAACATTCGGGATCATCGGTTGAAAAAAATTCGGCCGCCTTTTCTCTTGTGTCGTCTATCATCAGAGAAACTTTCGCCGACATTCCGTAAACACTCCGTCCCCCGCATGAAGGATAATTTTCGTAGTAATCGGTTATTGCTCCTATCACCCGGTCTGGCCTCAGAGACTGGCACGCACTGTCGAGATAAACTCCCTCATTATTCCTAATGGTCGGGAAATCATTTCTCAGGCGAGACACATTCATGGTGCGGTCCATCACTTACAATTATTTAATCGGTTACGTGTATCCCCGTCCGATACAATGCTGGTGACTTCCGTCGGAAAACTGAGACTTGAAAAACCGGGTATGGTCGCGTCGGGCATAATGGATGAGACCGGACAGTCAATCAAAAGGATGCTGAGGTCCGGTGCGGGCGCGGTTGTCACAAAATCCATAGGATCAAACCCAAACCGGGGACATCCGAACCCGACATTTACTGAGGTGAAGGGGGGATATATCAACGCTATGGGGCTTCCGAATCCCGGGATTGAACTTTTCCGGGATGAGATGGCGGTGGCTGCGAAATGCGGAAATGTCATTGGGTCGATATACGGTTCGTCTCCCGAGGAATTTTCCGGGTTGGCTGCAAAGATGGAGGAATACGGTGCAGCAGCCGTCGAACTTAACCTCTCTTGTCCTCACGCAAAAGGATACGGGATGGAACTCGGAACTGATCCGGAAACCGTCGGTTCCATAGTCTCCGCGGTGAAATCAGCGGTAAATATACCTGTGTGGACCAAACTGACTCCGAATACTCACATAATAGGGGGGCTGGCGATGGCGGTTCAGGATGCCGAAGGGGATGCCATTGTCGCCATAAACACAGTAAAAGCAATGGTGATATCGCCGCAGTTCGGAAAACCCATACTGAGCAACAAGTTCGGCGGACTGTCAGGACCGGCTGTACGATCTATAGGAGTCAGAACGGTTTTTGATATAAGGGCCGCCGTTGATGTTCCGATCGTGGGGGTCGGAGGCATATCGGATTGGAGAGATGCGGTACAATACATCATGGCAGGCGCGAGCGCGTTCCAGATAGGAAGCGCAATAGGAACAAAGGGTATATGCGTCTTTGAAACTATCAACAAAGACTTGGAAAGATTCATGACGGACTACGGCTACGGATCAATATCGGATATGGTGGGTGTTGCGCATGAGTGATACGGTGAGGATAATAGGCATAATAGAGGACTCCCATGACACGAAGACCCTTGAGTTTCATTGGGACGAGAAGGCCCTTCCTGGACAGTTTATAATGGTTTGGGTGCCGGGAATGGAGGAGATCCCGATGTCCCTCTCTAAAGTCGACCGCATAAAAAGCATAACCGTCAAAAAGATAGGGAAGGACACAGAGAAACTGCACAGTCTCGGTCTCGGAGACCCTATGAGGATCAGGGGACCTTACGGGAAGGGATTCGATCTCAGAAAGAGTAAAAAGATGCTTATAGTCGGGGGAGGCGCAGGAGCCGCCGCCGTAATACCTGCCGTAAAAGAAACGGGTGCCGATACAATCATCGGTGCCAGAACGGATAAGGATATAATCATGGATTATGCGGACAGATACACGAAGAATCTGTGGATAGCGACAGACGACGGCAGCAGAGGGTTCCATGGGAATGCCGTACAGCTTATGAAAGAAAAAGCCTCGGACAGGAAGTACGATATGATACTGGCCTGCGGGCCGGAGATCATGCTGTACCACCTCTACAACGCATGCGTAGAGCTGAATATCGATTGCCAGATGTCACTCGAAAGACATATGAAATGCGGAGCCGGAGTCTGCGGATGCTGTGTGATAGACGATATGAGAGTGTGCAAAGACGGTCCCGTTTTCACCAGAGAACAGATTTCACAGATGAAGGACTTTGGGATGTTGTCCCGGGATGAATGCGGCCGTGCAGTGAAAAGGTGATAGCATAGGAATCCCTGCAGACCACATCTCTGTCGTCCACGGAAATCTTGTCGTCAGCATTCCCAGGAATATTTTTAAGAACGGCGGGACGGCGATGGATGAAAACAAAGCCGCGACATTCAGAGATGTGCTCGGAAGCAGGTATCCTTGGCTCACAGACAACTCGTTGGACGTCCTCATGGATAAGGCGAAGAAGACCATGACGGATACGCTTGACGAGGAGACTAACGGACGCTCGCTCAGCAGGGAACTCGAGTCAGCCGGCAGGACGGAAGAGGCCATAAGACATTTGAAGAGACATCTGGAAAAAAATCCGAACGATGCCGACACATGGTATGCCCTCGGCGAACTTCTGTGCAAAGCCGGCAGGGCAGAAGAAGGCTACAAAGCATTCGCAAGAGGAAGAGACTTATTCTGAGTCTCCAAACAGCGCGTTTATCGCATCCGTTATTTCGGGCACCGTGGCACCCCACGGGACCTCTGCTGTGTTTCCCTTCATGATGTGTCCTTCTTTAACCATACAGCATTTGACTATTGTCTTCACTCCGTCATACGGCACCGCATCGGCGGGACAGACATTTATGAACGGTACGTCCCTGCCGTATATCCCGCTGTATATTCTTTTTGAGAGACTGCACCCTATGAGCGTTACAGGGTGTCTGATATCCGGTGCATCGTCGAGAAAGTAAACAGGTATGTCTGCAACAAGCCCTGATCCCCTGCATGGGAACATAACCGCCTCGGTATCCGCATACTTTGCTTTGTCAGACAGATCCACGTCGATGTATTCAGGCACCACGGGCAGGTTTATGAATCCTGACGACAGTGCCCGATCCACCAAAACACGGAGTTTGGACGGTACCGGCGGTATGTTATCTATCACTCTTAGTTTCAGAGTTCTCAGTCCGGACACGAATCCTATGTGCGAGAACATTCCCTCTATCACAACGGTTTTCCCCGGATGTTTCTCCTGAATACGGGCAAGGGCGGGGACATTGAGGACATCCGCCTCATGGTCTTTCAGAAACACCGTATCATCCGGCAGGGAGACGATTTCAACGCTGTTGACTCTCCCGAAGAGATCTTTCGGCTCCTCCTTTTTGACCTTTACAACCGCAAAGTCCTTTTTTTTCCTCAGAACAAGATATTCTGTGCGGACATAAACATCCCATCCTATGACGGCTTCCGATATATCTTTCTCCGTAAGCGGGAAGTCCGCATCATGCAGCGAAATGTCTTTGCAGTGCATAAGACCGCATGCACAGAACCTTGTATAATTCTGCCGTCCGCACCGGCAGACACTGACTTTTTCTTTAGGACGGCTGCGGGGAGAGGGCGGAGTCTGCATTGTATGCGCGGATTCGCGGACCTATTGAAAATGTTTAGTCATGGTGAGGTAATGCGAAACGGCGGACGTTCTCCTGTTTATGTTAGGAACGGATTCATCTGCCGTCCTCTTCCCTGTCATCCTCCCTGCGCCTGATAATAAACAAAATGAACGATGCTGCTATGCAGACAATAAATGCCGCAATTATGATAGTAAAAACAGCATAGAACATTCCGTCGTTTCCGGAGTCTCCTTCCGAGTCTGCATTTCCGTTATCCGAGTTGCTACCGGATCCGCTGTCGGAACCTCTTCCTGAACCGTTATCTGCATCTGCGGATACCGTTACGGTAACGTAAACATCCGAATGTATTTCTGATATTCTGTACCATCCGTCCGTCTGAAGAACAATCTTCGCGCTGCCGGATACGGCCGGAGATGCGGAATATCCTTCGGATGCCAGTACTCCGAATGTCAGATATCCTCCTTCCGAAACAGTTACCTGAGAAGATACCGGAGAGCCGTTTGCATATGCCGCATAGTTCGGACCGGAACCGAATGTCACGGCGTACTGTATCTGTTCTCCGTATGCCGTCAGAACCAGATTCGCGCCCGATATGTCTGTGTCCAGAGAGGGTATGAACGGTATTGCCGTCTGATAGTATCCAGGGATTGCCGCCGTTACATAACCGGACGCGCCCTTCGGCACATTCTCTATGCTATAATGGGTTCCGGTGATTTTTGCATTGTACTTCAATCCTAGATATTCCAGACAGACATCCGCATTTCCGGCGGATGCCGATCCGCCCTTTACGGTAAGGGTTCCGGAGACGGAACGTGCAGAACCCCACGATTCTGATACGGTATCCCACGTATAACTGTCGTCTTTATAAGTCAGCATTCTTCCTGTGTCTCCATCTATGCCTCCTTTCAGGTCAAGGTTGTCGGGGCTGTATTCTTTGTAGCTGATATCTCTGAGCCTCAGAGATTCCGCGGCGTAAGGTGCGTATGGCAGCTTCCATTCCCCGCCTGCGCTAAAATACCTGCCTATTACTCCGTCCGTGTCTGCATAACTGCCGGTGACGGTTACGATTTTGAGTACGGAGCATCCTGCGAATACGTGTGTGCCCGAGAATACTGCGCTGTCGGGTATGACGATCGAAGTCAGGCCGGAGCAGTTATAGAACGCATAGCGGCCAATGGTTTCTGCGCTGTCGGGTATCGTCACGGATTCTAGCTTGGTGCAGCCATAGAATGCCATATCGCCGATGGTTTCCATGCTGTCGGACATTGTCACGGATTCGAGTTTGACACAACCATCAAATGCCGACTTACCGATGGACTTCACGCTGTTTGGTATCGTAATAGATGTCGGGCTGTTGCAGTAGTTGAATGCATAGTAGCCGATGGATTCCGCGCTGTCGGGTATGACAACGGTTTCGAGGCCGTTGCATCCATTGAATGTCTCATTCTTTATGGATGTCACACCATTCGGTATTGTTACCGACTCGAGTCTGTAGCAGTTATAGAATGCTCCGGCACCGACGGATGTCACGCTGTTTGGTATTGTAACGGACACCAGGTTCTCAAGCCAATTGAACGAATAATCGCCGATGGACGTCACACCCGGCTCTATGTTGATTATCTGCACATTTGCTTTCTCACTTTGCCACGGCGGATAAGAATTAGGAGTATAATCATACATGGTACCGGAACCGGATATAGTAAGAGTAGTGCCTGTAAGAGTCCATGTCACCGACGGTCCCGCAGAACCGCCACCGTCGGCATCCGATTCATTTGGTTCCGTGTATGTTACAAAGAATGCCACCGCAAGAAATAAAGCAACTGCGAGTAAGACTGTTATGTTCAGACGGCTGGGGAAATTATAATTCCCCCCCCCCCCTCAGTGATTCCGATGAGGGAGATAAATCCTTTCAGAAGTTTAGTATTCATGGGGTTTCTCCTCATTGTATGATGCCATATTTTACAGCGACGGATGTGCACTGGCACCCATGTATATATAATGCATGGCACGTTCGCGTGCAAACCATATTGATTGCATATATCATAATCCAATGTCCCCCCCCCAGCAGGCCCGTGCGGATTGCGGTACGGGCACGCACAGCCAAAAGCAGCACATATCGTGTAGACGGCCGCACCTCTTCTGCTCCTTCCCCTGCCTCGGACGAAGTGTCTGAGTACATTGGGCAGAAAAATCCAGTTGCATCCGGATCCTTGTTGCTGTATTCTGAGAAGTATCCGGGGACCCTGTCTTATCCAGACCATTGACGTGATCTGAATAATGCAGATCTTTTTCCTTAAAAGAATCGTCTGATGAGCGCATTGGTTCCATCCTCGGCCGGCCATTCCTTTCGGGGAGCTTCCGTCGGTAGTGAATTGCACAATGGGCTATCAACCGTCTCCGTGGTTTCACCAAAGCCCGGTACGAAACGTTTATTACATTGCTGACAATGGGGTTGATCAGCGTCGGGATAACACAGAGGCTATGTGGCGGACTGCAGATCCGCATACGGGGGTTCGAGTCCCTCTCCCGACCCCATAAATTTTCCGTCTCTCCCGATCTGCATGATTCCAAGAAAGTGCACAACCTTTATAAACAGCTTATAAATAGCCATGCTCGGTGAAAAGTTGGCCAAGATGAATATCGAGAATGTTGTTGCTTCCACTTCCCTCGGACAGGAACTCAACCTGAATGCAATCGAAGCGGCGCTTGAAGGTGCGGATTACAACCCTCAGCAGTTCCCCGGACTTGTGTACAGGATCAAAGAGCCGAAGACCGCCACACTTCTCTTTAGGAGCGGAAAGGTCGTTTGCACGGGCGCAAAAAGCCTGGGTGACGTGAAGATCGCGATCAGCAAGGTGGCGAAGGACCTTGAGAAAGCAGACATCAAGATCAGCATCGAGCCAAAGATAGAAGTTCAGAATATCGTTGCATCCTCCGATCTGGAGCAGGAAATCAATCTTAATACGGTTGCCATCACGCTCGGTCTTGAGAAGGTTGAGTACGAACCCGAACAATTCCCCGGCCTGGTCTACAGACTGGATGATCCCAAAGTTGTCGTCCTTCTTTTCGGATCCGGCAAAATGGTATGCACGGGTGCCAAAGTTCCGGAGGATGTTGTGCGTGCGGTCGAGAAGATAGCCGCAGAACTCAGAGCGGCAAGTCTAATGGTGTGACTGCTCAACGGAAACCCTCTTAATCTTTAGGATTCGGCTGATGGCTGCCGCAGGAGTTCGGAAACCCCTGTATTGCCACGGGCCAATCCTTCCCCGGGACTCCCGCTCGTAATCTGTATTTGATGAATCTGCTTCTTCCCTTCTCTTCATGCTTATTTTTGTTATTCTTCTTCCCGACCGATGTACGGAGACCGGGAGGACGGCGGGGAACGGATAAGAAAACCATGAAAGAACCAAATTGCTCTGCGGGTTCCTTTCGATTTGACAGAACGGGTGTTGCGTGGGGAACGGCAGTGTGTACTGTGTGAATTATCAGGATGCAGATGTGTATGTTCCTTCTTTTTTTCGCCAATATGCCATATGTGCGTACGCAGTACCCAGAAGACTATACATCTACAACACAGATTTGAGACATGATACCTCTTTGGTACCAGAGTCTGTTTCCGCATAGTATGCATATCTTTTGGAAGAGAATCTCTCAGAATGCGGAAATGCAAAGAAAATGCCAAATTGAAATATCAAGTGGGAAGAAAGAAAGGAAAGGGGAGATGGAATATGAAGAGACGAAGAAAGGAATAGATAGGAGTGAAGCACGAAAAATGGAATGGAAGAGATACTGCCGCACAGATGTTGCGGCGGTATCTCTTGTTTGTGTTTACGTTTAAGGGTGGCAGAAGAGGGGTTGGCGGAAGAGGGTGGCAGTGGGGATAGGGAAGGGAAGACGGAGAGAGAGGAGGAAAGAGAAATCAATTGCCGTCTTCTTCCTCATCCTTCCTGCGTTTAATGAAGAACAGGAATATCCATGCAATTCCGATACATACAAGGAACACTGCAATTATGAGAACAGGAATCCAGTAAGATATACTGTTTTCACTGTCTGTACTGTTGCTGTTTATGCTTCCGTTTCCCGATCCGCTGCTTCCGGTGCTGTTGCCGGAACTATTTCCGTTACTCCCTATATCGGTGCCTGAACCGCTGCTGCCGTTACCGGAACCGTCTCCGGATACTGTGTTTACGGTTATACCGACAAGGATATCGGAACGTATATCGGATATCATATACCGTCCGTCAGCCTGAGCAGTAATCTTTGCACTTCCGGAAACAACGGAAGGATATGCAGTATATCCTTCTGATGCCTGTATTCCGAATGTAAGACTTCCTCCTTCCGTTACGGAGATTGATGAAGATGATATCGGAGAACCGTCCACCGCATATACTGTATAGTAGGAACCGGAACTGAATGCAACACGGTACGTATCCGAAGGCGACGGAGTAACGGGTATAAGGGAAGCATATACCGTTAAGGATATGTTTCCCGGTACTGACAGTACGGTTAACGAATCATCTCCGGGATTCTGCACAGAAGACTCGGGGTATCCCGACCATGAGACGGATGCATATCCTTCGGAGAGCAGAGCAGTTACGGTAAGAGTATCTCCGTGGTTTACTTTGAACGGTTCTGTATACGGCACAGCGGTACCGCTGCCGTTGATACTGTATTCGAAACCGGATATTCCTTCCGTTCCTTCTGCGGGGAGAGTTACGGTGTACTCGTTGATTTCCAGATCAATACTCTTACCTGTTTCGTTGCTTTTCAGATCGGTTACCGATACCGTATCGGTCTGATGGTATCCCGTCAGCGTTACCGTTATGTTTCCGGTTGTGCCGTAAGGAACTCCGGTTATGGTGTAGTCTCCGTTCTCTTCGACTGTTCCCTGATATACGGTATCCGGATCGGAAGACGATATCAGAGATACCGTAACGTTCCCGGCGGATACGGATCCGCCGGTTACCGAGATGGTTCCCGATACCGAATATCTGACTTCATCCCATTCGTCTGTATCCTCATTCCATATGAATGCAAGATCGCTGTAATACAGTTCTCTTCCTCCGTCTCCGGCTATTCCTCCTTTTCCGTCTTCGTTGTTGGGATCGTAATCAGAGGAACTGATACCTTCCAATCTCAGAGTCTTTATCGGAGTAGGATCAGAGTACATTTTGGGCAGTTTCCAGTCCGTTCCGTCTTTGAAAAACTGATCTATTACTCCGTCCTCTAAGAGTGTTTTCTCCTCACCGGCAAGTCCTCCTGTTACGGTTACGGTTTCAAGGCTGGTGCAGCCGTAGAATATCTCTCCGCCTGCCGACTCATATCCATGGAATTCCACACTGTCCGGTATTGTAATGGATGTCAGGCTTGCGCAACCGTAGAATGCACCGGATTCGATATATGTCACACTGTCCGGTATGACTATGGAGAGCAGGGCGGAGCCGCTGAATACCCCATTGCTGATGGTTTTCATACCGCTGGGTATATCGAAAGATGTCAGGCCGGAATCGGCGAATGCAACGTCGCCTATGAATATCACGCTGTCTGGTATGTCGATGGAGGTCAGGCTTTCGCAGCCACAGAATGCATATTCGCCGATGGATGTCACGCCATTGGGTATTGTCACGGTTTTTAGGCTGATGCAGTAAAAGAATGCCCAGTCGCCGATGGATGTCACGCCTGATTCGATTATGATACTGGTTATGTTCATCCTGACGCTGTACCACGGCGTGGATGAATAACTGCTGTAATCGTTCATATTGCCGGTACCGGATATCGTGAGAACACCGTCATCCGTAAGAGTCGCTGTCACGCTGTCGCTGTCACTGGGACCGCAGTACCATGGATCTTCTTCGGTCCCGCTGCCTACGATGTCTGCATCCGATTCATCAGGTTCGGAATACGTTACAAAGAATGCTGCTGCGAGAAACAGAGCAGCAGCAAACAATACTGTTATATTCAGACGGCCGGGGAAATTATAATTTCCCCCCCCCCCCTGTATGGGCGGGCGGATGTTTTGGCGGAGGAAAGGATTCCTCTCAGAAGTTTGATGCTCATGATGTTTCACTCCTTATTGTATTGATCAAAGTATAGTATGGCGTATTATTACGCTTGGATATATAATTCACCCAAACTTGCAGTTCTCTTTCGGAGAACACGTAGAGCGATTCGATGTCTGACGAACTGTATTCGGCTCCTGGTGAAACCATCCTCAAAGCAAATACTCTCTGTCCGTGTTAGTCTCCGGATATTATGAGGGATACATCTGAACGGTATATCTCCCTGTGTCCTCTGAATATGATTCGTTTCACATGTAATACAATATCATGAAGGATATTTGAGTTCGGAATGAAAATATGATGGTTTCACCAGAGCCGTATTACTCAGGAATTTGCTGTATGGTAGACGATTTCCTCTGACATACTGATCCTAACAAACCTTTGCGGACATACCGGAGAGATTGTTTACGCAGTACACCGGAAAGGAAACAGAAAAGAAAGACCGGACACGGCTCCGCTTGCAGTTAATAATAAATTCAAGAAACGCACTCCACCCGAACATGTTGTGCCCAAGGTGCGGTCGGTTTATAGACAGTGCGGCCGTTAATTACTGTCCGAACTGCGGATATGAACTCGGTTCATACAGCGTGCCGATATTGGTGCAGCGGAATTTTTCGGAATGGGTGCCTGCTCCTGTTCCTCAAAAACAGGTTCCTAGAGGCAGCCGGAGAAACAAAGCCCTTGCATTGTGCCTCGTATTCGCAATAATATCCGGAGCCGTGATCTGCATCTTCCAGGCATCCGATGATGACCAACCGTACGGAAAAGTGGAGATACAGACCGCAACGGATGATACATACTTCGAATTGAGCGGAGATTTCTTGGTCGAAATGAACATACTCTCTGTGAACCTGGCCGATAACGGCAGAATTGCCTTCACTCTTAGTGACAGCGTCTCCTCAAAGTACGATTACTACGTGTGGACTTTGTTTGACAGAGACCATGTGTCTTCAACATCGGCATATGCATATTCCGAGTACAGAGGGAATACAGTCAGCAAGGCCGAACCTGTGCTGTATCTTCTGTCTCAGGCCATCGGAGAATATGATATCTCGGTGAAATGCTATGTCGAATCTAACGGCCAGCGCACCTATGCCGCGACCTATTCCGGCACAGTCGGCTATATCGGAACAATAACAAAAGAATACACATGGATTTACCAGAATACCGAATACACTGCCCAAACAGCGTTCGGTTACGATTATTACCGCTATTACAAGAATCTGAATACTAACGGGAGATCCGTGACGAACTACGGAGATACCGTTTCATTCGTGATATATGATGATCCTGTGATCGGGTCCCTGGCAGAGTCTCTTTCGAGTGCGTACGGAAATGCGGACAGAAATGGTCAGGCCTTCGCACAGTACATAGTGTCATTCGTTCAGATATGCTTCGGTTATCCTCCGTTCTCCTCATACATGGGTGCCGATAAATACCAATACGGCCTGAGCGAGTATTTCGCATATCCTGTGGAGACAATATTCTTCGGCATGGGAGACTGTGAGGACACATCGATACTTCTGTCGGCTCTGTTCAAGGCACTCGGCTTTGACACGGCAGTCGTTATAATTCCAGGGCATGCCGTCTCAGCAGTCAGCCTGGAGCAATACAGCCCCGGAAACTACAGCACATCATCTTATGAAGTGCTGTCACAGAATATCGGCGGAGAGACGTACTATGCGTGCGAGACGACCGTAAACAGGTCTTTGGGTATCGGCCTTGTGAGTCTGGCCGGATACGAGGGCAGTCCATACAGCGATTACATCGGGACGGAAAAATACGGATTCTACGTTGTGTAAATCACATCTTCCGGAATCCTCTGAATATCCATTCGATTATCGACTTGATGCCATAACAGACGGTGCTCTTCATGTGCCTGTCGGAACTCGAAGGTTTCGCGTTTCCTCTCATCACGGCACTCAGAGCATCCTGCCAAGTTACGATATCATCGGGAAGTTCCACTGTCCCGTCCCCGATATACTGACAGGTATGTGCATCGCTCCCTGCAGACACCGGTTTTCCGATACGCATCGCCAAAGATTCGGACTTTCTGTTTCCCGAAACGGTAGATCTTGCATTCCTTGCCTCGGTACCGTCAAAATCGTTGTCAAGAGTGTTCTTTTCTCCGATGCCAGACCACCATCTGTATGGGTGTGCGGCAAATGCTACTCCGCCCGCTTCATGTATCGCGCTGATTGTTTCTTTTATTGACATGTCTCTCGGTATTTCTCTGTCAATACCGTATGCCAGTATGTGCCCTTCTTTTGATGATACTTCGATACCGGGTATGACAATTACCTTTCCGTTCTCCTTGGCGAGTCTGTATGCCCCAAAGCTGTTGTGGTCTGTGATGGATATGCATCCCAGTCCTTTTGCGGCAGCCGCCTCTATTATTTCCTCCACAGTAGACTTTCCGTCATTCGAAAAATCGGAATGGATATGAAGATCTGCTCTCATCTTACGCCTGCCCCGTCTTTGATGTCGGAATCGACGGTTGCCATACATCCGTTGCCGTCGCTGAGTCCGACGGCAGCCTCTCCGTCAATAATCACAGCTATGCGATCCGGTGCATCCGGCGGAATCTCCGCTGTCATCGAATTGCAGAGAACAGTACCGCCGGAGACTTTGGATACCATCATCTTTACCTTCAGGAAATCCTTGTATTCGATCTCCGATGACGAATTGTCAAATCCTGAATTCATCTTCGTACCGGGCGGGACATTCTTTGACGGTCTCAGCAGAAGTACTGCCGTGCCGCCGAGTTCCCCGTCGTCGGCGGCGAGCAGCATGCCTTCGGACATCTGTCCCCTCAGTTTAGCCGGTTTGAGATTAGAAACAACGATGACCTTCCTTCCTGTGATCTGATCTCTGCTGTAATATTTTTTGAGTCCGGCAACTATCTGTCTCGGTTCGGCCTCTCCGATATCAACTCTCAGAAGGAAAAGTTTCTCTGCATCCGGGTGATCATCCGCACTTATGATTTCACCGACACGGAGGTCTGTCTTAGCGAAGTCCGAGAACGCGCCGGAATCTTCCTTGTTTTCATCGTATTCCGGAACTTCTGCCTCCGCTTTCCTGTAAACCGGTGCCGGCTCCGCGAGGACTCTGCCCGCATGAAGCGGCGATGTCACCGCATTTATGGAGGCTTCTTCTATGGTTCCTTCATATCCGAGATATTTCCATATCTTCTCCGACGAACCCGGCATGAATGGCCAAGCCATTACAGCCAAAGCTTTGGCTATCAGAAGACTGTTGTTCATAACCCTGCCGCATTGTTCCCTGTCTGTTTTCACAAGCGACCAAGGCTTGACAGAATCAAAGTATCTGTTTCCGAAACGGGAAAGCTCCATAACCGTCCTGATGCCTTTCTTGAAGTCACACTTCGACAGGTATTCCTCATATTCGGCAAGCGTCGAGCATATCGCGCCGCGTATCTCTTTTGATCCCCCGTCGGTATCGGCTTCGGGTATCTCTCCGAAGTTCTTGTACGTAAAACTCAGGCATCTGTGATAATAATTGCCCAGTGTGGACACAAGTTCGCTGTTAACCTTTGTCCGGAAGTCCTCCCATGTAAATTCGGCATCGTGAGTGTCCGGCATGTTGGTCGAAAGGTAGTATCTGACAGAATCGACATCGTACGCCGACAGCACCGACGGTATGTCTATGGCACCTCCGCGGCTTTTGGAGAGTTTGCCTCCTTTGAACATAAGATATTCATTGGCCGGTATATCATACGGAAGATTGAGATCTCCCGCACCCATAAGCATCGCCGGCCAGATTATCGAGTGGAAAGGGATGTTATCCTTTCCTATGAAGTAGTAGTGTCTCGTTTCCGGGTCTTTCCAGAATTCCTTCCAGTAATCCGGGTTGCCGATTTGTTTGGAATATTCTATCGATGTGCTGAGGTACCCGATGACAGCATCAAACCACACGTAGATCACTTTGTCATCCCAATTCGGAAGCGGCACCGGAACACCCCAGGACATGTCTCTCGTGACCGCTCTGTCTATGAGGCCATCCTTCAGCCAATTTTCGGTGAATGCTCTGACATTCGGTCTCCAATAGTCTTTATCTTCCAGATATTCGGTCAGTTTGCCGCTGAAGGCACTGAGTTTAAGGAAGAAGTGATTAGACGGTCTGACCTCCGGCGTGCTCCCGCAGTGTATGCATCTGGCATCTATCAGATCTCCGGGTTCGAACGTCGTACCGCATGAATCGCACTGGTCGCTTCTGACATCGGTCTCTCCGCATTTTGGGCATGTACCCTCTACGTATCTGTCCGGGAGGAACTTCCCGCACGAAGGGCAGCGGTATTGATCTGTTTCTTTCTCATACAGGTATCCTTTGTTAAGGAGGTCCGTAAACATCCATTGTACCACTTCTATATGGTTGGCTCCGTGGGTCTTGCTGAAAAGAGAGTATTCGATGTCCATATCTTCTATTGCTTTCTTGTTGATACTATGGAACCTGTCGGCCACAGCCGCAGGTGTCGATCCTTCTTTCTCGGCCGTAACGGTTATCGGTGTCCCGTGCTGATCGGATCCTCCCACCACAAGCACTTCGTTCCCTTTCAGACGATTGTATCTGCCGAATATGTCGGGAGGGAGCAGAGAACCCGCCACGTGTCCGAGATGGATGGGACCGTTCGCATAAGGCCAGGCTATGTTGATGCAGATCTTAGACATTTGAACCGATGAGACCATGGCCTATAATGATAATAAATATGTTGGCCGTCACTTGCCGCGTTCCGCGGCTCTGGCATCTCTTTTTGCAACATCTGTCAGCACTATGTATGCCCAATATCCCATGAGGAGGCCCCCGAATATCTCCGACAGCGTCATCGCCCACCAGAGAGACGTCAGCGTTCCTACCAGGAAAGCGGCTGCAACGAATATCACTGTAAGAGCCAAGTTCCTTATCACCGTGGACATCAGGGCCACCTTGGACCTTTTCACCGCCTGAAGCAGAGACGACCCCACAAATACAAGAGACATGAACGGAACGAATACTGCGAATATGCGCAGCAGAACAACCATATCATTATGGAGATATTCCATATCCGGAGAACTTGTGAATACCGCGGATATGGGTTCTGCCAACAATGCCATTACTAGAGACAGCGCAACCAGAATGATCACCGATGACTTGACCGAGAAGACGTACGCCTTTTTTATCATGTCATACCTCTTCATCCCGAATTCCGCAGAGCATGCGGATACGATCGCCCCTCCCATGGCCTGCGCCGGTATCATGAGGAGGTAAACTATTCTCCATGCCACAGTGTATATCGCCAGCGCGTCTGTGGTTCCGACCATCACTATGCAGAAGTTGAATGTTATGTTGAAGAGGTTCATTACGGAGAGTTCAACCGACTGCGGAAGCCCCACAGACATTATGTCTCTCTGACATTCCATACTGAACCTCATATGCTCTCTTCTGAGCGTCAGGAACATGTTTTTCTTCGCCAGATACCAATACATTCCCATGATTATCGAGACTGCAAAAGCAGCTACCGTTGCCCATGCCGCACCTGCCACGCCCATGTCAAAAGTATAGATCAGAATCGGATCCAGTACGAGATTGGTTGCAGCCGCAGCCACCTGAATATACATTGATTTTCTGGCTGCTCCCTCGCCTCTCAGGATGCCCGACATCACCCCACTTATAAGAATCAGGGCTGTGGATAAGTAAAGCGGTACGGCATAATCCATCGAGATATCTATTGTAGGTCCTGCTCCTATCGCGACAAGTATCGGCTCTGCGGTGACCAGGAGAACCGGGGTTGCGATGGCCGATATGATTATGCATAATATCAGAGACTGCATCGCAGTCCTGTTTGCATCCTCCGCCCTGCCCATCCCGATCTTCCTTGCTATCGCAGCGGAAGTGCCTATTCCAAGGCCGCTCCCTATCCCGATCAGGACCGCATATATCGGAAAGACCAGACCGAGGGCGGCCATCGCTTCCGCACCTAGGCTTGTGACCCAAAAACTGTCGACAAGATTGTTGCTTTGCTGGGCGAACAGTGCGACCGCGATCGGTATCGAAAATGCGGCTATCGCTTTCTTAGGATCGCCCAGCATGATCTCCACGCCTTTTTTCGCGGTCTCTCCCATGGATGCGTAATCGGTTTTCATAGTTATGAATTGTTCTCAGAACCGCCGGATGAGTTGGGGTTGTTTCCGTGCCGCCGGGAATCACAGCAGGATTGGGTCGGATGCCGCCGCATATGCCGATTGATGAATTGCATTCTGCCAGGAGAAAGTATGGATGGCTGTCTCTGTTTTTTCACTACGGAGACGGTCTTGAAAAGAGAGTTCGCAAAAAAACGATAAAAGAGGAAGAAAGCCGCGGAGCGGCAGTCTCCCATGTTTGTTCCGTGTCACTGCTGAATAAATTTAATCCCTGCGGGGCCTGGCACCTATCGCAGTCAGGACTAAACCGACTATCAGCAGTCCGACGTACAGCGGAGTCCATGTATCCGATATGCCCGCATGAGAACCTATGTTCTCTGTCAGCAGGAACATTATCACAGACACCGCACCTATGAGTAACGCCACTATCCTGACAAAAAGAGAATTTCTCTTCTTTTCTGTCACACCCTCGCGGGCGCGGCGACTCCTTCCTGCGACCATCGCGATGATACCTGCAGACAGCGCAATAATTGCGCATATCAGGTTTATCACGGCCCACCCGCTGCCGCTTCCGGAACCGCTTCCGGAACCGTCTCCAGAGCCGTCCGGCTGTACAGCTATGCTAACATGTACATCAGAACGCATGTCAGATATCCTGTACAATCCATCCGTCTGGAGAATCATGCCGGCATCTCCCGAAACAGAAAGATGTACTGTGTACCCTTCGGATACCTGTACGGAGAAGATCAAACTGCCTCCTTTCGCTACGGCTATCGGCTGAGTCACAAGAGAACTGTCAACGTACACCCTGTAGTCCGAGCCGGAATCGAACGTAACATATTGTTTCGCCGAAATTCCAGATGCCATCAGGGATATGCTGCCAGATAATCCCGATACACTCAGCGGATTATTCGAAGAACTCTGCGTACCGGACCATTTATCGAACGTATATCCATCCGACAGCAAGGCACTTATGACAAGATTGCTGCCGTACGGTGCGTCAAACGGTACCGTATAGTCTACGGTAGGACCGCCGTTCATCACGTATGTGAACCCGCTTATTCCTGTTCCTTTCGTCAGAGTCACAGTATGTGCCGCTGAAAGAGTTATGTTCGCATCCGACATACTCTGTGTCAGTCCGGATGTACGGGGCTGTGTCCCCGTCTGTACATATCCGGGGATTTTTGCCGTTACATTGCCTGATATGCCTATCGGCAGATCTCTTATGGCATAACTGCCATCAGATGCCGTAACCGCGGTACGTGATCCAAAAGATACCGTCACACCGGCATTGGATGCCGTTCCTCCGGAGACTGTCAGGGTCCCAGATATTGTGTATCCCCATCTTGCCTGCAGACCGGACGGCGCGTCCCATCTGAATTCTGCGTCTTTGTAATGCAGTTCCCTTCCTTCAGCCCCGGCTATGCCTTCGGCATCGTTGGGGCCGTAATCCGAGGAGTCGATATCCTGAAGGAACAGATATTTTGCGGCGTTGGGGGCTTGATACAGTATCCAGTCCTTACCTGTGCTGAAATACTTATCTATCACTCCGTTCGTGATTGCTCTTCCTTCACTGTCGAGTCCGCCTGTTATAGTCACAGACGTTAGGTTGATGCAATCTGCAAATGCCAATGTTTCTATGGATGTCAGGCTGTCCGGTATTGTCACAGACTCAAGATCAGTGCACCCCCAGAATGCTCCGACTTTTATGGATATCGCACTGTTGGATAATTTGACGGTCTTGAGTTTGATACAATCTGCAAATGCATAATCAGCGATGGATGTCAGGCTGTCCGGTATTGTCACAGACTCCATACTGGCGCATTTCTCGAACGCGCTGAATCCCATAGATGCCACACCATCGGGTATGATGACCGATGCGAGTTTGGAACAGAGATAGAATGCCTGACTGTCGATTGATTTCACACTGTTCGGTATGTCAATGGATTCCAGACTGCCGCAGTCATAGAATGCCATGCTGCCGATAGATGTTACACTGTTCGGTATGTCAACGTGTGTCAGGCCGGAACAGCTGTATAACATATCTTGACTGATGGATGTCACGCCATTGGGTATTTTCATTGACTCCAGGCTGCTGCATTCGTAGAATGCCTGACTGCCGATCGATTTTACACTGTCCGGTATATCGACATACTTCAGACTGCTGCACGCAGAGAATGCCCGGATGCCGATTGATTTCACACTGTTGGGTATGGCGATCGATGTCAGTTTTGTGCAACCGTCTAATGCCATGTTTCCGATGGATGTCACATCCGAACCGATTACTGCGCTCGTTATGTCTGTTTCATGGGCGTGCCACGGTCTGTTGCTTGGATCGGAATAATTTTCCATGTCGCCTGCACCGGATATCGTGAGAACACCGTTTGTGAAGTCCCATGTCAAACTTCCCGCGGTCCCGCCGGCGGCATCCGACCCATTCTGTTCTGAATACGTTACTAAACCCGCTGTTGCGAAAAACAAAGCAGCGACGGATAAGATCGCTAGATTAAAACGTAAATTCATAACTTCTCTCCCAGTCCAAAACACGGACTCAAAGGATGATTTTTCTGTTCTCTATATATTATGTTCATAGTATCACAATCCCGTGCGGCCTTTTCGGGACCGCTGTGTCACGAGAACATATGACTTAATAAACATATCCCTAAATGTCGCCTATTATCTGTTTGTTCATATTTTTATCTATATGTAGGCATTAAAATCTATATTTAATGCTTTATTCGTACCCGAATGTACCCGCATCTGCTGACTCTGTATCCAGAATCAAATATCCGGTCAGCCGATGGATTCGGGTACCTCGCAGTCCATTTGCAGAGACTGCCGAACCAGCGGCTGACCTAAAGATTAAATCCGACGTCACGAATAGACAGGAGCATGCGAATAGCTGCCGTGTTGCATGACAGATGCCAGAACAGAAAGTGCAACAAAGAGTGCGTCAAATTCTGCCCCTTGATGAGAACAGGGGTCGAATGTATCACATTCAATGAGAAAGGAAAACCTGTAATCTCCGAATCTCTCTGCCACGGATGTGGCATATGCGTCAACAAATGCCAGTTCGGATCAATCAAAATAATCGGTTTGGCCGATGAACTTAAAAGCGAGATAGTACACCAATACGGCGAGAATTCATTCCGCCTCTACCGGCTCCCGATCCCAAAAAAGGGATTTATCACCGGAATATTGGGGCCGAACGGCATCGGCAAGACAACAGCAATAAAGATACTCTCCGGTACCGAGATCCCCAATCTCGGAAAATTCGATGACCCTCCGTCAAAAGAGATAGTGTTAGAACATTTTGCAGGCACCGAACTCTGCGACCACCTCAAAAAGGTCTATTCGGGCAGCTTGAAGATTGCAATGAAACCGCAATATGTGGACAAGTTGCCTCAGAGCGTCAGCGGCGTAGTCCGCGATCTTCTCGGGAGGGTTGAAGAGAGGATGTCGGTATATGAGGCTGCCGAACTTTTTGGCTTGACAGAGGTGCTTGACCGGGAATTGTCTAAACTCTCCGGCGGAGAACTCCAGAGACTTGCGATAGCAGCCACGGTCATGAGAGACGCCGATGTGTACTTCTTCGACGAACCGACATCATATCTGGACATATATCAGAGAGTCAAAATAGCAAGGATAATCAAAAGTTTGGGTGCGGATAAGCAAGTTGTTGTCATAGAACACGACCTTGCGATACTGGACTACCTTGCCGACAATGTCAGCGTCGTTTACGGATCGGAAGGGGCGTACGGCGTGTTCACCCTTGCGAGACAGGTCAGGACGGCCATAAATGTCTACCTCGACGGATATCTTCCCGAGGAAAACATAAGATTCAGGGACAGGCCCATAGAGTTTGAGACTTCCCCTCCGAGAACAGAATGGAACACCCCCGACCTCCTTGAATTCGACAGTGTAGAGAAAGATCTGGGAGAATTCAGACTCACGACCGGGAAGGGAGCGGTGAAGATCGGAGAATCGGTCGGTATCGTAGGTCCTAATGCCACGGGAAAGACCACTTTCGTCAAGATGCTTGCGGGTATCATAAAACCGGACAGAGGAGTACTAGGCACGGCCGTGAAAGTATCGTACAAACCCCAATACATATCAGCCGATGCCGACGGTACGGTCAGAGATGTCCTTCACGCAAAAGCTTATGATACAGTCAATTCCGGATTCTTCGAGGGCGAGGTCCTAAACCCGCTGGGAATCAAACAGCTCATGGAAAAAGACGTGAAAACTCTGTCCGGAGGCGAGCTTCAGAGAGTGGCCATAGCTATGTGTCTCTCGGCAGAAGCTGACATATACTTATTTGACGAACCTTCTGCGTACCTTGATTCAAACCAGAGAATGAACGCCGCCAAAACAATCAGAAGGATGATGGAAAAAACCGGAAGGAGCGGGATGATTGTCGATCACGATATCTATTTCCTCGACATGGTCTCTGATTCGATGATGGTCTTCGGCGGAGAACCGGGACATCGCGGCATAGGAGAGGGACCGTTCGACATGAGAGAAGGAATGAACAGATTCCTTTCCGCCGTCGACATAACATTCAGGCGCGATGCCGACACATGCCGCCCCAGAATCAACAAACCGGATTCCAGACTCGACAGGGAACAGAAGATGAAGGGCGAGTATTACTACTCGTGAACTCAGATCGCACCCTGCGTCAAAGCCGGAAAGACAAACATCAGTCCGATGTATGCGGCGTAGACAAGGAGTAAAAAAAGACCCTCTGTCCTCGAAACGTTGTCGTCCCTCTTTATCATATATGCCATAAGAACGGACATCAGTACCATGACCGGCAGATGGAATACCATTGTGTAATGAGAAACGGAAACGGTTGTGTATATAACACCGACTCCGAGCGCGAAGAAGCTGTTGAACACTATGCTCCCGACGATGTTGCTGACAACGAGTTCATTCTCTTTGCGGTATGCGGCTACTATACATATGCACAGCTCGGGAAGGGATGCTCCCACCGCAACCACGATGAGACCCACCATGAGGTCGGAGACTCCTAACATCCCCGCCAATTCAACCGCACCGTCTATGAAGGCCCTTGCCCCGAAATAAAGCAGAATGATTCCGGCAGCGATCATCAGAACAAACTTGTACATCCCCTCCTTCCGGACATCGCCGTTCCCGGAGACGTGTTTCGGTTCGCCCTCTTCGGCCGCAACTCCCCTCTTGAATTTGTACGCAAGATATATGAACACCACCAGAGCCGAGACGAGCACTATACCCTCAGCGAACCCCAGCGATCCGGTCAATGCCATAAGAGTTATCACAAATGTGGCCGCCAGCATAGATATAATCTCGAATTTTATCTCGGAGAATTTACAGAATACAGGAGATATGAGTGCTGCAAGACCTATCGCCAGTCCGACATTGGCTATATTGCTGCCGACAATGTTGCCCAATATTATCTGGGGATTGTTTCCGCTCACCAGCACTGTCACGACTTCCGGTGCCGACGAACCTAACGCCACCACAGTAAGACCGATAATGAACGGTGTCACACCCAGGCGCACAGCCATTTTCTTGGCACCGCCGACCATCCATTCCGACCCAAAGTACAGAAATGCGATACCGACGGGTATCCCGAGAAGTATCCATGACACATTGTCGGAGATGAACACCCCATATAATACACTGCTTATCAGACAGTGTTCATAAAGAAGAGGAAACCCCGGTCGTGACAGATGAACCGTGCGGCGGCCTGAAATTCCACGATTTTCGGAAGAAGACTCTGTCGTATGTCTGCATAAAGATTACGGCGGGTGACATCACAAATAAACCAGGAAGAGAAAAACAAACTCTTCCGGAGAAGGAGCAGCCGAAACGGAATCTATGCCGACGATCAGTGTACTGTCCTCGGAAGTCTTTGTATACCCGCAATACTGCCCGGTAGACTCCGAAACTCGAATCTTGCTTGTTCAATGACCTTGACATAAGTACTTCAATTTAGTACGAATCCAGTACCCGTGTTTCTGATGGCCCGTGCTTTATCTGTTTACGCATGTGCCCATGTTGCCATTAGGTCTGCGTTCTGGGAGAGAGCCGCCATGGATTCTAAATGCGGGTACGTAAAGAAGATGCCGATGGAAATACCGAAGGGTATGTGGAAGGAAAGAAAAAGAAGAGGTACACCATCGCACGGATTCGACGGTATCTCTTGTTTGTGTTTGAGAATGGGGGACGGAGAGATCAGTTACCGTCTTCTTCCCCGTCCTCCTTCCTGCGTTTGATCAAGATCTGTCCTGTCAGAGCTACAACGGCACATGCGATAATCGCTGCCGCTATGGCAATCGGAATCCAATAAGGTATGTTGTTTTCACTTCCTGTACTGTTACCTGCGTTTCCGCTGCCGGAACTGTTTACGCCGGAACCGCTGCCGCGGGTATCTGTTCCTGAGCTGTTACCGTTACCGTATGGACTGTCTCCGGAACCGTTGCCGGTGCCACCGCCGTCTCCGTATACTGTGTTTACGGCTATACCGACAAGGATATCGGAACGTATATCCGATATCCTGTACCATCCGTCAGTCTGGAGAATGATATTTGCATTTCCGGAAACAACAGGATATACGGAATATCCTTCGGATACACGTATTCCGAATAACAGACTGCTTCCGTAAGTTACGTTTATCACAGAAGAAGAAAGAGAACCGTCTTTTGTGTACACAGCATAATACGAACCTGAATCGAATGTTACACCGTATCGTATCAGCTCACCGGATGCTGTTACCGATACGGCACCGGTTACCGACTCTATCTCCAACTGACTGTCATCGGAATCGGAACCCGTCCACTCTTTGAATTCGTATCCTTCCGTGAGAAGAGCGGTTACCGAAAGAGTATCGCCGTGTTCCGTTTGGAACGGTTCTTCATAATCAACGGTATCTTCGCCGTTGATACTGTATTCGAAACCTGATATTCCCGTTCCTGCGGTAAGGGTTACGGTGTACAGAGCCATAAGCGTAATGTTCTGACCGGTCAGAGGTCCGGCTAACGAATCTATGGTCTCCGGACTCTCGGTCTGAGAGTATCCCGTTATTGTTGCGGTGATGTTTCCGGCTGTGCCGTAAGGAACATTCTCTATCTCGTATGTTCCGCCGGATTCTGTGACTGCGGTGTAAACCTTGCTGTCTGAAGTTGATGTAAGGGTTACGATCTTACCCTTGGAGTCGGATGCCCCTCCTGTTACCTTGAGTGTACCGGATACCGAGTACTTGATCTTCGAGGCGGATGCCGTTAAGGATACGGCACCGGTTACCGACTCTGCCACCAACAGATTCTCTTCGGAATCCGAATATCCGGACCATTCTTTGAATTCATATCCTGTTGCGAGCAGAGCGGTTACGGTAAGCTTGTATCCGTTACCAATGATTAACGGATCTGTATACTCTCCTGTATAGACAGAAGAACTGCCGCCTCTGACGATACTGTATTCAAAACCTGAGATTCCGGTTTCCGATGTAAGAGATACTTCGAATCCATCGGTCTCCCATAGTGATACGTAATAGTTCCATGTGAAATTAGTATTGCCGTAATACAGTCCTCTTCCGTATGCTCCGGCTATGCCTCCGTCGCCGTCGTTAGGATTGTAATCCGCGGAACTGATATCCGGAAGGAACAGATATTTTATGGAGGTATCACTGTCTGGGGACATTCCGGGAAGTTTCCAGTCTGTTCCCTTCTTGAAATACCCTTGTATTACTCCGTCCGCATCCGTATGTTTGCCCATGACTGTCACGGTTTCCAGTTTGGTGCAGTTGTAGAATGCAGATTCGCCGATAGTTTTCAAGTCGCCGGACATTGTTATAGATGTCAGGCTGGTGCAATTGTAGAACGCAGATCCGCTGATGGATGTCACATCTCCCTCTATTGTCACTGTTTCCAGTTTGGAGCAGTACTTGAATACATTGCTTTCGATGGATGTTACGCCATTAGGTATCGTCACTGTTTTGAGACCTGCGCATCCCTCAAACGCAGATTCTCCGATGGATGTCACGCTGTTTGGTATTGTTATGGATGCCAGTTTTTCGCAATAATAGAATGCATGGTGACCGATGGTTGTCACCTTGTCGGATATTGTCACGGTTTTCAGGATTGAGAGGTATAAGAATGCATGGTGACCGATGGTTTTCACGTCTTCCCCTATTGTAATGGTTTCCACTTTGTAGCAGTAGTAGAATGCATAGTCGCCGATGGATGTTACGCCTGATTCGATTATAACTTTCGTTATTTTCGATGAATCATCGTACCACGGTTGCCTGTTGTAGGTGCTATTGGCATAATTATCCATATCACCAGTACCGGATATCGTGAGAACACCGTCATCCGTAAGAGTCGCTGTAACACTGCTGTCGCTGCTGCCTCCGGAACCGCAGCCCCATGTACCGATGACACCTGCAGCATCCGACTCATTTTGTTCGGAATACGTTACAAAGAATGCTGCTGCCAGAAACAGAGCGGCAGCAAATAATACAGTTACATTCAGACGGCTGGGGAAATTATAATTTCCCCCCCCCCCCTGTATGGGCGGG
>JAIRYF010000072.1 GCA_031267895.1 Candidatus Methanoplasma glyptotermitis | reverse complement strand
CCGCTGCACAGTCTGCATGGTCGGAAAAGGTACCCCCCGCATATGACGGGTCGGAAAAGGAGGGGGTGTTTTGACCCCCTCGAATTATATAAGCTCGGCCTCGGTCGGCAACCGAACGTTATCCGACTACTCGGATATCGGAGTACCGCTGACTGTTACAAGAGGTTCTGACGAGTGGGCCACTCCACAGCACATCTTTGATGCTCTTGACAGAGAGTTTCATTTCAGCACCGATCTCTGCGCCTCTGACCGTAACTTCAAGTGCCCTTTATATTTCACAAAGGAGACGGACAGCCTTAAGCAGGCATGGACGGGTATATGCTTCATGAACCCGCCGTATTCCAGGACCCTTCTGCCGCTCTTCGTCGAAAAGGCGTACAGGTCCGCAAGAGACGGCGCGGCAGTCGTAAGCCTGCTCCCTGTGCGTGCAGACACGGGATGGTGGCACGATTATGTACTGAACGCATCCGAGATACGTTTCATACGCAAACGCGTAAAATTCGGAGACTGCCGTAAGTCCGCCCCCTTCTCATCGGCAATCGTAATCTTCGGCCCCTCTGAAAGTCCCGTTATCAGGAGCGTGATTTTATGAACATTGCTATGCTGTCCGCCGTCGGGTTCGATACATCTGCCGTTACGTGCAATCAGGAGAATCTTTCTTGAGGCTCCGCCGCACATATTTCATTGACGAGGAGACTGAAAGGATTCTCCACATGCAGTCCCGGATTACAGGAAAATCCAAATCGGCACTGGTCTGCGAATCTATCCGGCAGTCCTATTCTCTTTCTTCTCGGATGACGGAGGAAGAAATAACATCCTATAAACGTCTGGCTGAAATGATAATGTCTCTTTTTTTCTCCAAAAAAACTATTTAAATTTTTAGTTTTGGCAACATAGGTTGCATTTTGTGATAATTTATACTCATAACAGAGCATCATCCTCCGTCAAACCTCTGGACAGATGATCCGGCGGCTGGATGAAACAAACATGAATGATATAAGCTTACTTTGGTCCACTGACCCCGGAATCACTGCCGCCGCAATGCTCTGCCTCGGCATTATTTTCCTGGGGCTGTGGTTCTTCAAGGCCCGGGGAAACATATACGCATCGGTCCTGATATTCGCATACTTCTTTCTCGCGCTGGGCGCGGTCCTGGCCGTTCTCGGAATATGGGAGATGCCTCTGACAGACTACTTCAACACGCCGGCGGTGGAGATATGAATCCCGAACACAGGGGATTTTTTGCGGTGCTGATGGTACTCGCAGTCTCGCTTTCCGGCCTCGCAGTCCTGGACGCTCCGGGCAGCGACGCAGCCGCGCCCGTACCTTTTGATCCCGCATGGAGCGACGATCCGCGTCTGGAAGTCCAGATGTGGTATGATGAACCCGGAGTACCGATCCATGATTTCACGGAAGTCCCCGTCGGCAGAACGCTGATTGTCAAACTCGGCACCATCTTTACCGGAATCGAATCATCCGCGTTTCTGATGGAGAACGCGGACGGCACTACGGTATCGGTACCTGCTGTTTCCAACTGGTTCTCTTTCAGTCCGGACTACAACGCGCTGATCCTGTCTGTATCTATGTCCGAGTACACGGATATCTGCGATACTCTCGGCTACACAGACTATTATCCCGCGCTGTCGACCGACGGCTACATCTACTTCATTGATCAGTCCGGGCATACTGCCGCCGCTGCCGTATCCTTCTACCTCGGACCTCCCGATAGCGGCTGGTTTGTCTACAATCTCGCCGGTGCGGAGGATCATGAGTTGGATACTTTGATGTATTCTGGTATAGATTCTCTGACTTTCATATCTTCAGAATCCACTTGGGATATATCCGGCGCGACGTGGGCCGACGGCCATAACATCGGCGATTCGATTGCCGGGCCGTTCGCCCCCGGTACGTACGATATAACTTTCACCTCAACACTCACCGAAAACATCCCCGAACCCTCTGTACAGTCGATTACATTCTATGATCGCTATGTTCCGGAAGAGCTTCTTGCATCCGGAGCGTCCGATAACGGCTGGCTGTCCGGGCATATCATGTACGTCATAGCCGCAGTGTTCGCCGCTGCCGCCCTTGCCCTGTTCATAATCAAGAGGGTGCCGGTTGCAGCAGTCGCAGCAGCCGCCGCCGTGCTGTTCGCACTCAACGCTGGAGGATTCCTGGGATGAAATTCACAGCCAAACATCTTTCCCTTTTCCTTCTTCCGGTACTCTGTGCGTCGGTGTTCTTGGGATTCGCAGCATCTTCCGATGATACTTCAGATGCCGCTCCTTCCTGGAGCTTTACACCAAGCAGCGGTGAGCTTTATCTCAGCGGCGGCGGCGATGGTATGGGTGACTACTCCACATCGTCCCGTCCTGCTTGGTATATTCACAAGTCCGAGGCCACAAGTATTGTGATCACATCGGATTTTACATCCGTCGGCGCGTACGCTTTCCAAGGCTTCAGCAAAGTAACAACTGTAACTTTCCAGGTCGGAAGCAGTCTTACATCAATAGGCGCAAATGCATTTTCTTCCTGTACCAGTCTTGTATCAGTCAATATACCGGAAGGTGTAACGTCAATCGGCAATTACGCATTCCAGGGCGATTCCAAACTTACATCCGTGACGCTTCCCGACAGCCTCACAACTCTCGGCAACGGTGTATTCTACGGCTGCTCGGCACTGACCTCTGTAACACTGCCCGGCGGCCTGACTTCAATGGGTTCGTCTGTGTTTCACAGCTGCAATGGGTTAGAAACCCTTGTTGTTTCCGAGGGCATAGCCTCTATCCCCAATCTGTTTAGTTTTTACGCACTCGGTGATAGCTCTTTGACATCTGTGACGCTTCCCGACAGTCTAAGAACCATAGACAGCCGTGCATTCGAAAACTGCAGTAAGCTTTCTTCAATAGCGATACCTGCCGGTGTTACTTATGTAGGTATCGGTGCATTCAACAACTGCAT
>JAIRYF010000036.1 GCA_031267895.1 Candidatus Methanoplasma glyptotermitis | reverse complement strand
GCAAGGTCACATATATAACGCCTCTGTTTTATATATCGCTTATATGCGGTATTTAAAGAAGTATCAGGATTCTGTACGGTTACAAGGACGTATCACTACAAACCGCAGATTTAGGTTTGTCAGTGAATATTCAGGAAAATATGTGTCTCGGTATATGTTCTCCGCTTCGAACAACGGCAGATATCAATTCTCCGGTATCAGAATCAAGTGTCGAGGTTGGTATGTCACAAGAAATTGCTACCGTAGCAACCGGATTGGAGGGATATCTTAAGATTATAGATATCCGCTGGATCCAGCATTCCTAAAAACTTGATCAGCTTATCGTGTTCTATTTCAAAATACTGAAGCTTAACGGTAGACACTTTCCTAAGATTTACACATTCCAGATTAGAGATGAGGTAACCATCACATTTGTCCTTATGTTTCGACGTGATCGGAAGCACCGAACAAATGCAGAGATTATCATCGTTCTTCAGTACAACCACTGGTCTGTTCTTTACTTCGGGACTGTCTTCGAATTTCACCCGCGCAGTCCAAACACTCCAGGGTACTTTGGACAAATTACTCATCCAATTCCTTTGGCAGAACCGTGTAGCCTTCGGAATCACGATATCCTATGGATCCCACCTTTTCAAGAGCACTCTTAATATCAAATCTGTCAAGCGGCCCCTTTGAAGCGAATTCCTCGCGGATAAGATCTGTTGGTATGACTTTGGAAATATGCGAATCCTGCACAGTTTCCCAGGCACCGCCTTGGGCATGACAAAGGCTTACCAGCCATCCGGTGGAATAGAATCGATATTTCATTGCTATATCTGTAAGGAATTCTATCTCTTCACCAGTAAAAACACCGCCTGAATAATCATCCTTCGTACATCTTATCTGTTCTCTTCCATGCGATGAAAATTCATGATAAACGCTGGGAACAACCGGACCGTGCTGCCATGCCTCGGTATCGTCACTGAACAGCGGTCTACCTAGACACGCCAAACTCCATCCCTGTGCAAAATAAAGGAGTTTTTGAACCCTAAGATGTGTCATAGGGTCATCTGAATCCTTGGCTACGTCGATAAAAAAGTTTGCAACATCTATTGCAGATGCCATATTGTCTCTCCGTCAGTGTTAAACAATTTGAATATTTAATATCTATTAATCATGATCTCGATACTTGATTCTGATATCGGAAGAATCTGACATTCGGGCTTTTGCCGTTGCATTGGGCCTTTAAAATATTCGATCGAATGATCTTTCGGAGGCTGACAGCCTCCGAAAATGCCCATCTTTATGACAGAATTATCTGAGACCATAGATAGATTCGTTCAAAGTCGGAGATATGTACAGTGTATGTGTGCCCACGTCTGTATGTTCGAGACAGTGCAGCCTAAAAATAGAACGCCGAAGATGTGATGAATATCTTCGGTACGTTCTCACCCATTTGGTCAGCATCGCGGCCGAGTGCCCTATGGCTTACTACATTTCTTATCCCAACCACCTTCTGCATCTCTCTGCGGGGAAGTTCCAGGCCATTTAACTCAGCATGATTGGATATAAGCCATAGCCAAGTTCCGAATCCGGTTTTCTGACATCTTCTCCGATGTACGGCGGATGTCTTCCGTCCATTTTCATACGGCCGAAAAATCAAATAGTGCTCGGACTGTCGGTTTATCAGAAAATACAGCATCGAAATATACTCGATCGGGCAGAGCTAAGGTTTAAAGTACCTTTACGTCTGCGACGTAGTGAGAGACGGCGGGAGCGAAGGATTTCACTTCCCGTATCTGTTCTATTTCGTATCTGCCGCCCGTATTTTTTCCGAAGATTTCGTTAATTCTCTTTTGGTATTCGCCGGTGTAGAATGTATCGTGATAATGAATGATGCCTCCTGTCTTGACAATACTCAGTGCCTTTGGTATGAATTCAGATGTTGTCTGCACGTAACCCATTATGATTCTGTCTGCAAAGTTCTTCCCCGGAATATCTCTGTTATCGCCGAGTATCGGTATAATTTCTCCATAAACACCGTTTCTTGCTATGTTCTTTATGAGATACCTGTACGAATCCGGATTCTTCTCGCATGCAAACACCTTCCTCGCGCCCGTAAATTTTGCTATCGGAAGCGCGAAATAACCTATCCCTGCAAACATATCCACGACGGTTTCTCCTCTGCAGTCAAGTTCCTTCATTCGCAGTCTTTCGCTTACGTTTCCGGATGCGAACATTATCCTGCTCACATCGAACCCGTAGAATATGCCGTTCTCAAGTCTCACGGATTCTGTTTCGTTTCCGTACAGGATCTCCGTGCTGGGTTTCCTCAGTTCGCCTTCTACTCCGTTTGCATCTGCGCATACTGTTTTGGCACCGAGGATCTCTGCATACGCCCTGCCTATCCTTTCCCCGAACGGGCGGCATGCCCTGTCGAGTTTTATTATGACTATGTCCCCCGCATACTCCCACTTCGCCGGAAGCAGAGAGATAACCTCCGGAGGAAGATCGGACAGCCTGTCCGATATGCGTTCCCGAGGTTTTTTTCTATCCGCTGTGCAGACGGGGCATTCGATCAACTTGTAACCGAGTTCTGCTGCTGCGTCCTCTTTTTCGGGAAGTATCGGTATGAGTCTCCGGTCTCCGTCCTTGCAGATTTTTGCCGATCTGTCGATAACACCCAATTCTGTCAGGTATGGTATGGCATCCGGTGCCTCCGAAGAAGTTATGCCTGCGTATTTTATCGTTTTCACAGGATCGCCCGTATCATCAGCGGAAGGAGTCTCATACAGACACGGGGAGATCTCACAATCGGGGCTGCGACTGCACTGGGATTGTCCAGGTCTATGCCGTTGAGCATCGGCCTTATTTCATCATCGGAAATTATCTCTGATACTCTGTCAAGATCCCTGTCCGACAGCCCAGTGTATATCTTCCTTATTCTGTATCCTCTCGAGAGTTCTCTGCCTATTTTCCTTTTCCATCCTTCCTCGTATCTTGACAGAAAGCGCGATGATGTCCTGTCTGTCAGGAGACTTTCTTCCGCGGTATCTCTGAGAATCGGTGCAGCCATGCATATGGGATACAGACCTCCTCCTGATATCGGTTTGACCTGCCCTGCGGCATCTCCGATCAAAAGCGTTCTGTCCCCGTATGATCTCCTCCTTCCTCCAAGCGGTATCTTTCCGGAGTACCTTGAGATAATGTCGCAGTCTTTGATGCCGGATACCCTCAGCAGCTTTTTCAGGTATTCGTTCGGATTGCTTCCCGTTCCTGCCTTTATGCACAGACCCACCCGCATCATATCTCCGAACGGTATCTCCCAGCTGAAAAATCCAGGAGCGTATTCCGACCCGATCCTGAGAGTCATAATATTATCCCGCCCGGATCTGTATCTGACATCGGCTCCCATGCCGTAAACGTATTCTCTGGGAAGATTGCGGCCGACAGACATTGCAATCCTGGAACTGTGTCCGTCTGCTCCCACTATGAGCTTTGACGATATGTCGCCGCTGTCCGTAGACACCGATACTTCGGTCCCGGATACTTTGTGGCTTACGTATCTGGTCCCGTACTTTATTTCGGCACCTCTGTCGATTGCTCTTTCGGCAAGTTTTCTGTCGAGATCGGCTCTGTCTATGAGAAGAGCCTTTATGCAGTCGGATCTGACCTCAAACCTGCCGCCGGACGGAAAAATCACGTCAGCACCTGTTATTTTTCCGAGTATGTCCGGTTTCACGCCGCACATGCGGATAGCTTCCTCTGTCAGTATTCCGGCACACTGCACCGGGAGACCGGATGAGGCGTGCTCCTCGATTACCAGAACATCACGGCCGTCGGAGAGAAGGCCGGCAGTGATTGTTCCGGCGGGGCCTCCGCCCACCACCACCGCGTCACGCATGCGATCACGTCATTTCTTGGATTTCTCATAATCTCTGATGAAGTTCCTGATGCCTTCGTCTGTTTTGGGATGCGAGACCATCTGCTGCAGCACGCTGTAAGGTACAGTGGCGATGTCGCATCCGGCGGATGCAGCCTCGAGTACGTGCATCGGCCCCCTTATGCTTGCGGCGATGACTTCGGTATCATATCCGTAGTTGCAGAATATGTCAGTGATCTGTCTCATGACATCCGATCCGTACATTCCGATGTCATCCAGACGCCCAACGAAAGGGGAGACATATCTTGCACCGGCCTTTGCCGCAAGAAGTGCCTGCTGTGCAGAGAATATGAGTGTCATGTTGATATCTATTCCCTCGCCCGAAAGGACTTTCGTTGCTTTTAGGGATTCGACACCCATGGGCAGCTTAACATTTACGTTGGGGTGTATAGAAGACAGTTCGCGTCCCTCTTTTATCATGTCCTCCGATGCGGAGGACATCGCCTCCGCGGATATGGGAACATCCACGATTTTGGCTATTTCGTTCACCCTCGTCCGGGTGTCCGTCCCCTCTTTTGCGATCAGACTCGGATTTGTGGTGACCCCGTCAAGGATCCCCCAACTGTCAATCTCTCTTATCATATCCAGATTTGCCGTGTCGATGAATATCTTCATGATTCCAACTTCCTCTTTCTTGCCAGGGATCTTTTCGCAGCCTCCGCGATATCTTCGGGCGTGAGGCCGTACTTTTTAAAGAGCTGATCAGGTGCCCCGGATTCCCCGAACGTATCTTTCGTGCCGATCATCTCCAGGGGTACCGGCATCTCCCGGGACAGGAATTCGGCCGCTGCCGATCCCAGTCCGCCTATGATGCTGTGTTCCTCCGCGGTGACCAGAGAACCTGTTTTGTTCAGAGATTTCCCGAGGGTTTCCGTGTCAAAGGGCTTTATGGTAGACATGTTGATCACCTCTGCATCAATGCCGTCTTCCCGGAGAGCCTCTGCCGCTTCGATGCACAATGCCACCATCTGTCCGGTCCCGACAAGAGTTACGTCGGTCCCTTCTCTGAGTACGGATGCCCGGCCTATGACGAACTCCGCATTTTCGTCCGTTACCGCAGGGAACTCCGAACGTCCCAGTCTCATGTACACAGGGCCGTTGAAGTCCGCTATTGCTTTCGTCGCCGCATATGTTTCGTACGCATCCGCCGGCGATATGACGGTCATGTTCGGCAGCACTCTCATAAGAGCGATGTCTTCAAGGGCTTGGTGCGATGCCCCGTCTTCACCCACGCTTATGCCGCAGTGGGTTGCGACTATCTTCACATTAAGCTTCGGATAGGCCACGGCCAGCCTTATCTGTTCCCAGCATCTTCCGCTGGCGAATACTGCGAAAGTGGACGCGAAAACCGTTTTTCCGGATGCGGCCAGACCCGATGCAGTCCCGATCATGTTTTGCTCCGCAATCCCTATCTCGATAAACCTCTCCGGCGCAATCTTTCTGAATTCTGATGTCTTGGTGGAATCGGCGAGATCAGCGTCAAGTACGACCACATTAGGATTGGTACCCGCCAGGCAGGAAAGAGCCTTTCCGTAATAGTCTCTCTGAGCAATCTTGTTCCCGGTCACATCCCGCACCTCAGTTCTTTGATTGCCAGATTTTTCTCGCCGGCTTTGCAGACCTTTCCATGGAATTCGGGGTTATTCTCCATGAATGATACTCCCTTTCCCTTTACCGTGTTTAGGATTATCACTGTCGGGTTTGTCTCAGATTGCCTCGCTTTCGAGCAAGCTTCCAGGATCTGGATCATACTGTGTCCGTCAATGATTATAACATTCCATCCGAATGCTTTCCATTTGTCCGGGAGAGGATCCAAGGACATTGCGCATTCTGTATTGCCTGTTATCTGCAGGCGGTTGCGGTCCACAAATGCGATCAGGCTGCCGAGACGGTAATGGTGTGCAAGCATCGCCGCTTCCCAGTTCTGTCCGCTCTGGAGTTCCCCGTCTCCCATCAGGCAGAATGTTTTGTAATCTTTGCCGTCTATCTTTCCCGCCAGGGCTATGCCGCAAGCCATGCTGAGGCCCTGGCCCAGAGAACCTGTGGACATCTCCACACCGGGTGTCTTGCCTCTTACCGGATGCCCCTGCAGCCTGGACCCCATCTTCCTGAGAGTCATCAGCTCTTCCGGGGGAAAGTATCCGGATTCGGCGAGTGCCGCATAAAGTACCGGTGCGGCATGTCCCTTCGAGAGTACGAAGCGGTCTCTGTCTTCCCACGAGGGGTTAGCGGGGTCATGCTTCATGACACTGAAATACAGTGCCGCCATCAGGTCTGCGGATGACAGCGAACCGCCCGGATGTCCGGACTTTGCCTCCGAAGTGGCCTCGATAACATCCAGTCTGAGAAGATTCGCCTTCTCTTCCAGTTCCTCTGTCGTGTAACTCATGGCAACCACCGAGCACATCATCAATCGCTTTCGATTCTCGGGGCCAGGAAATAAACGACGTTGGCCTCGCCGTTGGCCAGGCCGAACACCAGTTTTACGGGATAGTCACTGTCCAACTCGATCCTGACCTTGGTCCCTGCCGGTATTGCCTTGACAAGGTTTGAGAAATAGTCGAGCGGGAACAGACTGTGAACTTCCGACGGCACACTGAGACTCTCCAGCTCGGAGCTTTCGAGCCTCAGTCTTGCATCGTCGGTATCCCCCTCGCACGACAGCTCGAAGAATTCCGGATCCGCCCTGAGAGATATGTGGTCTGATATCGACTCTGCGGCGCGTATGCCTCTCTGGAGCTGGTCAACCAATATAACCGCATTTGAAGAGAGTTCCAGCTGAGGGACCTTTGGGTCGCTCATGCTTGATGTATCCACTAGATTCATGGATCTTGTTATGTTGCCGATCCTGAATATGAATCTCCCTTTGTTTTCGTCCTGCTCCATCGATATGATGTCGCCCGGAACGGCCAGTTTGAGAACCATTTTAACCTTGTCGAGGTCCAGGCCGATCTCCGCGCTGTTTGCGGAATACGACTCAAAGGCCTTATTGCCCACCTTAAGTTCGATCATGGCAACATGTGCCGGATCGACGGCTTTCAGCGTCATTCCTTCAGGGTCGATCGCGAACTTTACCTCGTCTATGAGCGTCGAGATGATGTTGACCAGCCCCTTAAGAGTCTCCGATTTTATCTCTGCTTTGAACATTTATCCACCAACATCCATCCTGAGGTTTAGTATTCTCTCCATGAGTGGCTGCATTTGCAGCAACGGTATATCCTTGTCTCAGGTTCATCAGCCGAACGCGTCTGTCTGAGAACAAAATATGCCTCGGCGTTGTTGCATTCGGGGCAGGTAACACGTGTCTTGGGAAGAGTTGCGATGTTCTCGGCTATGACTGTGGTTTCCCTGTCTTCAGAATCGGTCACGAAAACCTGTGCCTTGCCCGATATCCCCTTCACGCAACCGCAAGAATTGCAGACATATTCACCGCTCTTTGGGAACATCATCGAGCCGCATTTGGAACAAAACAAATCCTTAACCTCTGTGGTCTACCAACAACGGTCAGGCGTATTAAACATTTTTCGTGTCTCAGAAATGTGTCCGATATGTGTCTGGTCTTTCCTTTCTGTTTCCTTTCCGGCATACTGCGCAAACAGTCTCCCGGTATGTCCGCAAAGGTCTGTCAGTATCGGTATGTCAGAGGAAATCCGTATCAGGTAAACTCTAAGCTCTTCCGTTTTGAAATGCGGTTGTATTTGTAAGCGGACAGCATAACAGTGTTGTTAATACGGTGCATTGCAGGAGACCGTCTTCCGTACAGTGAATTCCGGAGTAGTACGTGAATTATATATTCAAGCGTGCGGATACATTGTCCGAGATGTGCACCGTTGCATAAACGGTGCTCTTCAGTGAAAACACAGAAGGTGCAGGTGACTCATGAATACAAAACCTCTGAAAGGAACCGTTTATTCCTCTTCCGCTAAGACCTCCCGCCCATACAGGGGGGGGGGGAAATTATAATTTCCCCAGCCGTCTGAATATAACTGTATTATTTGCTGCTGCTCTGTTTCTCGCAGCAGCATTCTTTGTAACGTATTCCGAATCTAA
>JAIRYF010000035.1 GCA_031267895.1 Candidatus Methanoplasma glyptotermitis | reverse complement strand
ATATTAACAGTATGTGGGTATTGATATATAAAACCTTCCGTTTAAATACTCTTTATAAACAATATATAAACAAAAATTCAAACAAAACCATTCATTTTACCCACAAACGGGAATTTCGGATAAAAAACTAATAATGGTGGCAACACTGCTGGTATTGGGTACTGTATTTTTGGTATCTGCCTTCAGTTTGTCCGGCGAGGGTGAACCCTTGCCATACGACGGCGATCTGTACGCACTGGATGAAGCATCCATATTCACATACAGCAATGTGGTAATAATCTCCAGTGTGGAGGGGGAAGATGCAGTGACGGAACTCTCGTCCAACGTGAGAGTTCAGGAGACTTTCGACGGCATCGAAGGCACAGACGTGGTGATCATAGAGTCGGCGTACGCCGGGTCACTTGGGACTGATTATCTGTACAGCAATGTGGATGCTCTCATATTGGGATCACACCCCGTTATCCTGAAGGGAGCAGACACCCCTTGGATATTCGCAGGCCGAGATGTTCAGGTAGTGTCGATAGGATTCTCGCCGGACAAGGAAGACTTGTACTGTCTTTTCTATAATTCAAAGACGGGGGCGTCAAGCGGGAACAGCATATCAGGTTGTGACATGAACGAGTCTGTTGGAGTTGCTTACAAATGGGCAAAGGAACTGACGGATGAATTCGAAACCGCAGGCTTTGGCAGCGCAGGTCTCTGATAAACTCAGGCAACATAATCTGGAGTCTGAATTACACATCTGAATCATACAGTAATCAGGCGAGTAACTTTGGTATCCTGAATGTGAAAACAATAACGGCAACGTATACGGATTTTATTCTGTAAACGATAAAAATCCTCGGAGGACTTAAGGATGCTGAACAGTACATGGCCGCTGTACGACTTGTCTCTCGGCACAAAGATTTATTGCTGGCGGAGAATACACATTCATATAAAGGCCAAACACCTGGAACGTTCACGCTCGGCATGTTGCAAAACTGTCCGAGAAATGCAGGGGGAGACATATGGAAACTAAATGGTTGATAGGATCGGCGGTTTTGACGCCAATCGGCGTTTTATTGTTGATATTAGTTACAGGCGCATTCGGAGGATCTGATGAACCGGCGTCGGATACCATCGACCCTTATGCACTGGAAAAAGCCTCGGTGTTTACATACGGCAGTTTGATTTTCATTTCAGATGCAGAAGATGACGGGGCCATCAAAGAACTTGCACCGAACGTCAGGGTCCAAGAGACATTCGATTCAATCGGCGGTTCCGATGCGGTCCTGATCAATTCGGATTATGCAGGGTCGCTTGACTCAGAGTATCTTTACAGTAACATAAACACGCTCATCGGGGAGTCGCACCCCGTAATGCTCATGGGCGGAGACAGCCCGTGGATATTTACAGACAAAGAATCCTCTGCAGTATCGACAGGGTTCTCCGACGGCAAGGAAGATCTGTTCTGCCTCTTTTACGACTCAAAGACCGGAATATCGAGAGGGAACAGCATATCGGGCCAGGATCTTCAGGAATCCCTCGGGATCGGATATGAATGGGCAGAGAAATCAATGGACGATTACACGACTGGAGGATTTTATGATCCCGGCCTTATGTACTCTGGCGGCACGCCCTGGATTCTGAACTACGTTGCCGAAACATATGATCATCGCTATGCCGATTTCGGTGCAGTTTCCGCGAAGACGTGCTATTATGTCCTTCAGGACTCGAACACGGAAAAGAAATATGTGCTGACCGTATGTGAACTGCAGGGCACCCCTGGTTCCCCGGTCTCCTATTTTGATAAATGGATTGCAGTTGCGGATATGACCGTCAGTACAGAGGCAAGTGACGGTGCACATCTTGAGACATATGCTCCTTTGAGCGTATCAGGCATTGGAATCGTTGATGTGGATATGATGATAGGCGTATCGTGGTCCTACAAAATACCGGATGATTCGGCCGCTCACAATCAGTCCAACTATGCCACGGATAAGTTTGCCATATGGCATGACTTCAACGAACTCGGCGCATACAAAGCCGAAAAACAGTTGATAAAACCCGGAAAGGTCGTCTCGGTAAACGGGAAGACAGGTGTCTTCCACAGTGAAACAGAGGAATATTCTGTAACATTCTACAAAGAAAGAACACTGTTCGGGAACCAATTCCTGACAGTTGACCAAGCGATATCAGTTTCATTGCGCGACCCCGCATTCGAATGAGAGGCAGGGTGCTGAGTGCGGAGCGGGGAGACGGCGACCGGTCCCGCCGGCATCCGCGCTTTGCATTTCTGACCTCCATATGCCGAAACGACGCACCGAATGTCAGACGATCCGAAAGACATTCTGCAAGGCCTTGTGTGCCGATATGTCACCGACGCACACGTAATAATCCAAGCCGTCTGATAAGGAATACCTCTGCAGCACATATAGGAGACTGTTCAGTGATATTCAAGGGCTTGACGGCACACACAGACACTCTCAGGTGGCTGCACCAATAAAATCTGCAGTGAAAAACCAATACGTTCTGCGGTTCGGAGTCGGAGACCGCTGCGTTCACATCCATGCTCACTGCATCGGCAGGGCGCACAGGGCGGGACGACCATACCCAGAAATCAAGTAAACCGTTCGGCGCATACACGTTTCACGCAACCAGGGTACCGCCCGGACAGAGTGATGAAGATGGTAGCGAGGGGTCGATTTGAACGACCGGTCTCCGGGTTATGAGCCCGACGGGATGTCCTGGCTACCCTACCTCGCTGTAACCCACTCTACTGCGATTTGATATAAAAACTTTGGTTTTTGCATTCTTTTCCGAAAGTACTCGCAGATTAATGTGCCGGCGGTATCCAAAGTTTTCCGAATTCTTCTGTCGATTCTTCGTTTTGCGCACTCGGACGCCGCGGTATATTCTGGCAGAATCCACATTCTCCCCCCCCCCCAAGAAAATCATCCGCAGTGCAAGGGGGAGAGAGAAAGAGAGCACTCAAAGAAATGCCAAAACAGAATGAAAGGAATAGCACAAAGGGAAAATATCAAAGGGGAAATAAAAATGGAAGTGAGAGAGACCGCCGCCGGATGTTTTGTATCGGGTGCGGTCTGCCGTGTTTGTTAAGGCCGGGTTCGGAGAACGGATTCGGAACGCGGATTCCGTTCTCTTTCTGTTCAGGCTTTTCTGCGTTTGATGATTGTGTTTGCGGCTGCGGCTGCTCCTATGCAGGCAATGAACGCTCCGGCTGCGATTATCGGAACGGCATAGGATATGCCTTCGTCTGCGGATGAACCGCTGTCTGTGTTACTGCCGGAGTTTCCGTTTCCGGAATCTCCGCCGGAACCGCTTCCGCTGTTTCCAGGATCTGCATACAGATCTGCAGATACCGATACGGTTACGTTCACGTTCGAATGTATATCGGATATCTTATACCGTCCGTCCATCTGAAGAATGATTTTAGCATTTCCGGAAACAGAAGGGTATGCGGAATACCCTTCGGATGTCTGTATTCTGAATGTCAGACTTCCTCCGTCTGTAACGGCTGCAGGCGAAGACACGGGATAACCGTCAGATGCGTATACCGTATAATAAGAACCTGAGCCGAATGTCACGGTGTATCCTGACGGCAGCACCGTCAGGGTAAGATTTTGATCTGTCAGGATCTGATCCGGCAGGACTCCGGTCAGAGGCGGTATGACGGGAGCAGCCGTCTGAGTGTATCCTGATATCGCGGCTGTTATGTTCCCGGAGATTCCGTAAGGAACTCCGGTTATTTCGTAGACTCCGCCGGAGACAGTGTCTGCGGTGTATAATCCCGAAGATCCGAGGGATATCTTAACACCGATGTTTGACGCCGATCCTCCGTTCACTGTCAGGGTTCCGGATACCGAGTACGTGTTTACCGCCAGAATAATATTCGCAACCGTCTCGCTTGCGACCATAGGCTGGACGGATATCTGCACCATCTGATAATGATATCCTTCCAAGGATGCTGTGATATCGCCGCATGCGCTGGCGGGAATATCTCTTATTGTATATTTACCGTCATTCTCTATGGTTGCGTAGTATGTATCTGCGAGATATTTCAGGTAAACGGCGGCGTCTTTTGCGGATGCCGTTCCTCCGTTCACCGTCAGGGTTCCGAATACCGAACAGGAAACCAAATCCCATGCCGGCGAACCGCCATATTTATATTCGGCATCGCTGTAATTCAGTTCTCTGCCCAGAGTTCCCTGTATGTTTGAGGGAAGATAATCAAGGGAAACAATGTCTCTGAGAATCAGAGACTCTGCGGCATTCGCTGCGCTTTTCAGTTTCCAAGTCTTGTCTTTTGTGAAATATGAGTCTATGATGCCGCCTGCGGTGATTTTTCCCTCGCTGTCGAGTCCGCCCGTTACAGTTACGGATGTAAGATTGGTGCAGTCTTTGAATACATAAGTGTCGATGGACATCACACTATCGGGTATGGTCACGGATGTCAGACCAGTTTCGGCGAATGCATAAGTGCCGATGGATGTCACCTTATCGGGTATGACTATCGATGTCAGGGCTGTGCAGTCTTGGAATGCAGCAAATCCAATGGTCTCCACCCTGTCGGGTATGACTATAGGTGTCAGGGCTGTGCAGCCGTAAAATGTCGCCGAACCGATAGATATCACACTGTTCGGTATCGTCACAGATGTCAGGGCTGTGCAGCCACGGAATGCATTGGTACCCACATATGTCACGCCCTGCTCTATCACGACGGTCTGTATGTTCAGAATTTCATCATGCCACGGTCTGTCGGAAATATATGTACTGGCATAATCATCCATAGCACCGGTGCCGGATATCGTGAGGGTGTTTGAACTGAAACTCCAGGAGACTGTGGCATCCGACTCGTCTGATCCCGCATACGTCACAAAGAACGCCGCTGCAAGAAAGAGAGCGGCGGCAAAAAATACAGTTGTATTCAGACGGCGGGGGAAATTATAATTCCCCCCTCCTGCATGATTCTGCGGGAGAAGATAATTCCTTTCGGAGGTTTAGTGTTCATAAGTTTTTACTCCTTATTTTGTTGAGACACCGCATTGAATCTGTTCTTGAATATATAATGTACGTATCCGTGCAGACCGTATCCGGTGAGTCTTTCCTAAATACCCGGCACCCTCCGCCGGACTCATTCCGCTGTCCTGCTCCTTGCTCAGCAGGCTTATGCGGATTGCGCAGACGGGCGGCAGCAGAGATAAAGTCGGGTGCTCATGATCATGACCGGGCAGTATCCGACCTCATTAACCTTGGGAAAAATACGATTCCAAAAGGAGACCGGCTTCCCCATGACATTTACGGCATTACAGCAGACCGGTGTTGCGTGTCCGCGTCACCCGCCTTCCAGACCAACATGCCCAAAGTTATTGTCCTTTTTCCTCGGATCATGCCGCCTTCGCTTTCTGAACCGACGGCTGATTCTATTATTTCCCTGACCTGCGGAGTGATCTCCCGGTACTTTCCGATGTAACGTTCCTGCGCGGAGACTGCTTCCGGAACGGTCATCCCGTACCTGTATTCCTCGGAATAGAACTTCAGCGTCGGCTTTCTGCCGATAGAAAGAAGATATCTGTAAGGGAATTCGGTGTTGTAACCGGCAAAGGAGTAATCTTTCTTCAAACGCTTCCATATCTCGGCGGACACGCCGGGCACCGGATTCGCCGATGACACATATATGCACAGACCGGAAGAATAAGATTCCATTCTGAGCAGAGATTCCGGATTATTGAGCGGAGGACACAGCGATGAGAATACGATATCGTACTTATCCGCAGTGTCAAATTTTTCCCACATGCACGGCTCGGATGACACGTTCCGAATGTCTCTGTTTATGCATTCCGTCCTAAGACGGCCGATCATTTTTTCGCTGCCGTCAATACAGAATATGCTCTTAAGACGAGAATGCAGCAGTATTTCATACAGTCCGGTTCCGCATCCGATGTCCATCATGGTTCTGTCTGTTCCGAGGATGCCGGACTCCAGAAGATCCAATGCGATTTCTTCCCGTATGCCGGCGTACTCGCTGCCCGAGTATGTCTCCGCGGAATCATCCCAGCATTTTGCTACGGCGGAATCGTCCAGCCGCTCGGCGACAAATGGATGCTTGTTTCGTTCGGCCTCCCATTCGGAGCATATCGCGGTTGTTTCCGAATCTCTGTACATTTTATCAGCCCATTATCGGATTCTTGTTGCGCACAAGCAGGTATATCAGAATCGGTGCGCCGACGAGTGCCGTTATCGCTCCCACGGGCAGCATTACCGGATTAATCAGATCCTTGGCCACTATGTCTGCCATCACCAGAAGCAGAGATCCGGTCACAAGCGATGCCGGCAGAAGATAGCGAAGATTGTTGCCGACGAATATCCTTGAGATCTGAGGAGCCAGAAGACAAACGAATCCGATGGCACCGACAAAGCTCACCGCCACCGCAGTCGAGAAACATGCCAGGATGATCGAGACCGCTCTCACCCTTTTTACATTCACACCCAGTGAGGCGGCGGTGTCGTCTCCCATCCTCATCACGTCGATGTCTTTTGTCAGGAACACTGCGGCAGCCATTGTGAATATCAGCGTCGCCAGTACGAACGGCACCTGACCGAGCATCGTACCGTTCAGATCGCCCACCGCCCAGAATAAAGCGGCTTTAACGGCATCCGCGTCTCCGAAGTACTGCATTATGGTGTTAGCGGCACTGAACAGATACGAAAGAGAAACACCGATCAGTATCATGGTCGTTGCCGGCATGTTCCTTCCGGATGTTGTAATAAGAATTATTGCCGCAGGTATGAGAGAGAACAAAAACGCGTTCAATATTGTGCCGTAAGTTCCAGCAGCCGCAGCGATCCCCAGAACTATCGACATCCCCGCGCCGAATGCGGCGCTGGAAGACACTCCGAGCGTATAAGGCGTGGCAAGCGGGTTCTTCAGTATCGTCTGCGTTATGCATCCCCCGACGGCGAACACGCCTCCGACGAACAACGCCATCAGAACCCTCGGAGCATAGACTCTCATAACTATCTCCTGAGTCTTCTCTGGAATATCAAATGTACCCGGAAGTATCTGGTTTATGAACGTCTCATAAACCTGCACAGGAGTTATCGTGGTTGAGCTTATCGTCACCGAGTACCCTGCGAGCACGAGAAGTATGACAGTAACAGCAATAATGTATGTCAGCCTCTTCGCGCGTACCCTGCGTATGGATTCCCGATCCGCATCACTCTCGGTGCTTCCGAACAGTCTTGATATTATCATCATACCGATTCCCCGGAAAGAAAGAAGAGGGGGCACGCCCCCGCGTTTCATGCGGAACCGGCGTACACAAACACGCCCTTCTTGTTTACGTCGTAGTCCCCGATCCCCATCCAGCCGATGTACTCGTTGTGGAGTTCAACCGGATCTACGGACGAGTACACTTCGGGATTTATAATCTTGGCCATGTAAGCCGCGAGAAGTATCCCTCCGGTACATCCGTTCCTGAAGTCGCCCGCTATCAAAGCTATTTTTTCATCCATTACCAGCGTGCGGCTGTCCGCGTTCTCCCACGCAGCAGTTATTTCGGAATAGTCATCCGTGTCATATCCGTGGTCCGGGACCTCCTGGTTTACGGAACCTCCGTACGTGTACTTGACCATGTGCAGGAAGAAGAAATCAGCATGTACGTTCGGATCGTCGTTGAATACCGCGTCCACCTGAACTGTCGCTCCGCCGCTTGAATCTCCGTCTCCTCCGATGATCTTCAGCACATTCCTGCCTCCGGCGAGGATCACTGCCTGCCCGAGAGGGTCTCCGCTCTTGTATAGAGTAAAAGTGTTTTTTGTCTCATCCAGGAAGTACTGGCCGGCCATATAGTTGCTCATGCCCACGACCGGTTTCTCGCCGTCGGGAATTGATTCTGCCAGTCCGAGAAGTTTGTCTCTGTTGTCTGTTACCCAATTCGTGTAAGCCTCGGCGCGTTCAACATTTCCGAATATGTATCCGGCTTTCAGTATCCCCTGTATGAAATTGGATTTAGATGTGTTGGTGAGGTCAGGAATATACAATCCCAGGTAAAGAACATCGCATCCTACGATCTTCTCCTGCTTCTCTTCATACTTTGCAGCCGTCGACGGGGCGAAGATCAGCAGTACATCAAGATTCATGCTGTTGATGAGATCGTAATCCGGAACGCTCATGTTAACCATATTTCTGAGATTGGACTGCTGTTTCTCGCTGAAATAGAAATCTCTGCACACATACGGCGCATTGTCCACTGCAACTACTTTGTCGCTCTGCCCGAGAATGAGCATCATTTCCGTGTTTGTGAAGTATTCGGCACCGATCCTATCTACATCCAAGTCCATGTCACGTTCCCTCTGGACCCCGTCAAGGAACCACAGGTGATCCGCCGTGCCGTCCGCTACAGCTCTTATTTGTTTTACATCCCTGTCATCAATGACGCCGTTGTTGTCTGCATCCGCAAATCTGAGGCTTATCTTCACCTCAATTTCAGAGGTCTTCTCGGAATCTCCGTCCGATTGCGCTTTGATGTATTCCTCAACAAGCTTCGCGTCGTTTTCGTCAATCTTCCAGTCTTTGTCCGCATTTCCGAAGATTTCGAGGTTTACATCTATGGGCCTAACCTCTTTGTCATTCTTCATGATGACAAACGCGGCCGCTCCGGCAGCCACCAAAACGGCAACGGCGATAATGACAACAACTTTGGCATTCATACGGCTTAATATGGGTTTTTGTATTAAAACATACCTTTTTTAAATTCGTAACACCAAAATTATAAAAAACACAAGTAAGTATTACCAACATATGCAACTCAGAATGGAGGGCGTCGAGTTCAGCTACGGCAGCGATCCTATTCTTCGAAATGTGGGCATGGAACTCGGTCCGTCCGAAATACTGGGGATATTGGGGCCGAACGGTTCCGGAAAGACAACAATGATGCGGTGCATCAATGGGATACTCTCTCCTCAGCAGGGCAGAATAACTCTTGATGCAGAGGAGATACGGTCTCTCCCGAGATCGGATGTCGCGAGGAACATAAGCTACGTGCCTCATAACTCTTCGGGGGACATGATATCTCCGAACGTATTCGAGGTTGTTCTCATGGGCCGCAGGCCGCACATAACATGGGAGTTCGGCGAGAGAGACAGAGAAATAGCCTGGAAGGCCATGGAAGAAATGGACGTGAAGAAATTTGCGGCAGCAGATTTCGGCAAACTCAGCAGCGGCCAGGCTCAGAGGGTGCTTATCGCCAGGGCCATGGCCCAGGAGGCGAAGATACTGCTTCTCGACGAACCTACCAGCAATCTCGACGTGAAGTACCAGATAGATGTCATGGAGACCATACATGATATTGTTCATCATAAGAAAATCGGGGCCTGCGCCATAGTTCATGACCTTGATCTGGCGATGAGATTTTGTGACAAAGTAATACTTCTTCAGGACGGAAAGATCGTTGCGGCGGGACCTACAAGAATGGTCCTTACCCCCGAGAATATAAAACGGGTTTATGATGTAGATGCCGTCATTGACGAGTCATACCTCCGCCCGCGCGTCCTGATACTGTGATCCGGCGGCTCCGGACTGCGTGTAATCTGATACAAAAAAAGCCGCCGCGCCGTTCATAAAGGAATCGAATAAAACTCCCGGGAGCCGCGTTTCGGCTCCCGGGATCGGACATCATGCCAAACGTATGGTCCGATCTTCGTTCATAATGCTGCCGTGAGCGGCAGCGGTTTCGCCGCTGGAGTCTGTCGGAACACCGACGGTGTCCGCGCCGTCTGTCTCATCTTCGTAAACGTAGAAGTAAAAGTCCATTGCGGCTGTCTCTTCTTCTCCGCTGTCTCCGTCGGGAACGGCTGCTTCGCCTCCGCCGCCGTGTCCTTCCCCGTCGCCGTGACCGTGCCCTCCGCTACCTCTCATATTCGTATATGCACCGGCAACGATGACCGACACAATCAGGATGGCCAGAGCCAGAGACAGCGCAATCGTCGCATTCTTACTCAATTGTATCTTTTTCATGTTTCGCACCCCCCGTCCGTATCCTCGGACGGCGCAATCCCGCTGTGCTTTGCCTTGTGCCGGTCAAACAGATATTTGGCCGGACGCAGGATAAAATACGGCACAAAGAACACTGTGTACCCGATTATTGCTTCCATGTCACCCGAGCGGCCCATGCTGAATGCTGCGTATACATACAATCCAAGTACATGCACATACAATCCGACGTAGAACACATATGACCATTTCTGAAGTCTTTTCCAGGTCTTTGCTTTCATCCACTTCCTTACGAAATAGAACGACGATATCAGCAAAGGTATCATCAGTGCAATGATTATCAGCGAAGCCAGACATGCAAAGAAGTAATATCCTCTCATGTTGAAGGGGTCCGAAAAGAATTGTACGAACCACTCAGCATACATCATATTGTGCCCGATTGCCATAATACAGGCGATCACTGATAATTCGGCCCTAATGGACTTGAGTCTTTTTGTCAGTTTGTGTTTGCTCGGCAGGACGCCGATGTACATGACGATCACGAAAAATGCGGTCGACAGTGCCCCGAGTGTGAACAGAGACCTTACGTCTCTGTCCGCCCATGCGATCTCATAACCAAGCACCCCTGAGAGTATAAAATACATGGTTACTAACAGAACGGCCGCATAGATGATCACTCTCCCCTTGTGTACCAAGGGGGGGGGGGGATATCAGCAAAGCAGCTGTTATTATCGCCGCGATTATTACTCCGAGAAATATCAATATCATTTCTTCCTCTCCAACTCTTGCATGATTCGGATGTTCGGCACAGACAAACCCAGCTTACCATAGTTGGTACGGCCGGGTCCGATGCCGACATGCTGTGCACGGGGTAAACGGAGGAGATAATGGGACTGTCGGACCCGAGGGCCGGATTTACTCCAAATCGTCTTTACTGCCTGCCAGCATGCGACCGATCACATAATTTAGGAATACCTAAAATTATTTAAATCTTCACCTTCGAGAACTGTGTTCGGTAAGTATTCAGCTGCTGCCGGAAGATATACAGATTCCCCGTAAATGTCACTAAACAGAAGGAAATACCGCAATGATAAGAGAAAAAGAGAATAGAAAATAAGGAAAAGAGACCGCCGCGGATGCGGGCGGTCTCATGTTTTACTGAGAACAGGTTTACTTTCCGAATATTTTTATTCCGAACAGTCCAAACTTAGCAATTGCAACTGCCGCTACGGATCCCAAGAACGCAGTCACTATGATGGCAGGAGCCCAATAATATGTGCTTCTTCCTGAATCTGCATCGGAACCGCTACCGCCGGTGCCGTCACCTGTGCTGTTGTTTCCGCCCGTGTTTCCCGGACCGTTCCCTGTGCCGTTACCGGATCCGATGCCGTCGCTGTATGAACCTTCACCAGACACTGCATTTACGGTTATGCTGATGCGTATATCAGAACGTATATCCGATATCCTATACCATCCGTCAGTCTGGAGAATAATATTTGCATTTCCGGACAGAACCGGATATGCGGAATATCCTTCAGATACACGTATTCCGAATAACAGACTGCTTCCGTACTCTGCAGTTAAAGAGGAGAGAGAATAACCATCCTTTGCGTGCACAGTATAATTCGGACCGGAATCGAACGTTACGGTGTACTGCTTCAGCGAAGCGGATGCTGTTACCGATACGGCACCAGTTACCGACGGGATAACCAGCGGATTATCCTCGGAATCCGTCCACTCTTTGAATTCGTATCCTTCTGTGAGAAGAGCGGTTACCGAAAGAGTATCGCCGTGTTCCGTTTGGAACGGTTCTTCATAATCAACGGCATCTTCGCCGTTGATACTGTATTCGAAACCTGATATTCCGGTTCCTGCGGTAAGGGTTACGGTGTACTTGATCTTCGAGGC
>JAIRYF010000033.1 GCA_031267895.1 Candidatus Methanoplasma glyptotermitis | reverse complement strand
ATATTAACAGTATGTGGGTATTGATATATAAAACCTTCCGTTTAAATACTCTTTATAAACAATATATAAACAAAAATTCAAACAAAACCATTCATTTTACCCACAAACGGGAATTTCGGGTAGAAAGGGAGACGCTGGCGCAAGACAGAAGAGTCCTCAGCCGATCCGGTTAGCTGTGACACAAAGAGAATTCAAACTCAAGACGTTCACGTTAGAGAAGAACAGCAATAAATCACTGTCAAGGTCAGGTTGCAGAACTCGGGATGCGGGAAACAGACTGCGGATATGCATGAGGGGAGGCCAGAACTCGAGCAGCAAATGATATCATTACAAGTCATTCAGTGACAGAATTCCGAATTTGAATTCGAAGTCTTTCAATCCTGTGACAGATGCGGTTTTTTTCTTCAATTCGCCGATGTCAGCTTTGCCGGGATTCCGTTTCACTTCAAAAATGGATGCCGTCATATCAATATCATTCAGAGCTATTATATCAATCTCGTTCTGTCCTCTCCTGTCCCAATATGATCCGACTTCCGTTACCTTCTGTTCTTCCGCGATCTTCTCTTTGAAGTAATTTTCGAGAATGATGCCGCTGTATTGCGTGTACTCCGATCGGATCTTCTCTTTCAGAAGATCGTATTTTTTCAGTTCTGTTAAAGAAATATTGCCGCTTATGAATCTGAAATAGAAATTCAGGTAGTTATCCGATACATGCCATCTTACATCACGGCTGTTCTCTTTCGAGAAGAGAGGTCTGTTCTTTCTGACAAGACCGTATTCTTTTTCCAAATTGTCGAGATATGAACCAGATTCCTTTCCGATCGCTTCGCTCATCTCCCTCATTGTGTTCTTTCCTTTTGCTATAAGCTGAAGAATGGAGAAGTATGTACCGTAATCTTTTCCGAATTCAGAGATCAGAAGGTCTTTTCCGTCAGTCAGGAACTGAGAGTCCGGAGAACACACCGCATCAAGCATGTCATCGAATCTGACGGCGTTTCTGTCCATAAGAATTTCGATGTATTTCGGTACGCCTCCGGATACCATGTACAGAAACAGAAGATCATCCGGACCATAGTCAGGATTATAATCTGCTAGTATATTCTTCAGAACACTTGGCCCGAACGGACCTATGCTGAGTTTAGATACAGCTCTTCCGAACAGAGGCTCTTTTTCTCTTTCGAAGATTTTGATCATCATTGAGTATAACGAGCCGCAGACGATCAGATTTACTTTGGTTGTGCTTTTGTATTTATCCCAAAGCTCCTGTATGCTGCTCATGACAGAATGATTTATTCTTTCAAGATCTTGGAATTCATCTATCGCGAATGTGAAGCTGTTTTTTTCTCCGTATGTCATCAATTGCTCGAATAAATCGTGGAATCGGTTTGTGTTGAACAATTTGATCCCAAGATCTGTCTCGGCATTTCCGGTAAGCTGTTCGCAGAGCAGCGATTCGCTGCCGCGGGAGACAAAGAGGTACAGAAACTTTCCTCTCTTCTCTGATTCATGTACCAGTGCGGTCTTTCCGATGCGTCTGCGGCCGGTTATCACAGTGAATATGCCGGAGTTCTTTGATAACTCCCGATTCCTTTTGAGAACAGCCATTTCTGTTTTTCTGTCGTAGAACTTCATCGCAGGCACCCAATTTAATGCTCATTAAATTAATGACAATTAAATTAAATAAATGTTACTGATGATCAAACTAGTCCCGATCTGCGCGGATGTCAAACGATCAGAAACTGTTCAGAGTGTCCGCACCGTCTTGCATATACGACACTCTGCGGCTATGCCGAATCTCCTCTGCCTCTTCCTTTAATCATGCCATCGGGATCTCTCTTTGCGAGAGACGGCGGACGGGAGAAGAAACCCGATACAGAGTTCTCTCCGCACGGTGCCCCAAAATCACTCGGAACCCGCCGGATGCGGCAGAGATAAAGATTAATCCGAAAAGCCTGTTCACCGTTCATGGCAATTGATTTCGGAGATTACAAATGCCAGTTCTGCGGAAGGCAGAGCACGAACTTTGTCTATGCGGCATTTGTGTGCGATGATATTGAGTGTATAGAGAAGGCCAGAGAAGAAAGGGGAGGGCCTGCCGGCCATATGAAGAGGAAGGCGGAGGGAAAACCCATCCTTCCGGATGACCTGTGCGAAGAATGATCAGTGTCTGAATACTCTGCAGCCTGTGAACACCATAGCCATGCCGTGTTCGTTCGCCGCATCGATCGTCTCTTGGTCTCTGATGCTTCCGCCTGGCTGTATTATCGCGGTCACGCCGGCCTTCGCAGCCTCGTCGACCCCGTCCCTGAACGGGAAGAACGCGTCGGATGCCATTACGGAACCTTCGGTGGACTCGTTTGCCTTCATCGATGCTATTTTTGCGGAGTCCACGCGGCTCATCTGACCGGCACCGATGCCGATCGCCCGTTCTCCCTTCACGTATACCACCGCGTTGGATGTCACATGTTTGGCGAGCTTCCATGCGAACATCAGTGCGGCAACCTCGTCCGGAGTCGGGCCGCGCTTCGTCACCACTTTCAAATCCTTAGAATCGATGTCGGCATCTTCATCGGTCTGTATAAGAAGTCCTCCCTGCACCTTCTTCATTTTGAACTCTTTGTGTCTCTCCGACGGCGATATCGGAGAGTTTGTTCTCAAAAGGCGTATGTTCTTCTTTCTGGACAGCAGTTCTGTGGCACCCTATTCATAGTCGGGACATATGACGGCCTCGACAAAATATCCGGATATCATCTCCGCTGTCTTCATATCGCAGCTGCGGTTCAGGCATATGACGCATCCGAATGCGGACAGCGGATCCACATTGTATGCGGTTTTGAATGCATCGAAGATATTATCTGCGGATGCGAGTCCGCATGGGTTGGTGTGTTTCATGACGACGGCAGTCGGTCTTTCAAAATCCATGGCAATATCGAGAGCCTTGTCGAGATCGAGGATGTTGTTGTATGACAGTTCTTTTCCGTGCAACTGCTCTGATTTTGCCACGGTCGTGCCTTTGGTGAACGGTGTTTTATAGAATGCGGCCTGCTGGTTTGGATTCTCACCGTATCTGAGATCCCCAACCTTCTCGGATGGAATTGGGAATGATCTCGGGAACCCATCGCCGAATATGCCGAACAGGTATGACGCTACCATAGAATCGTATTCCGCTGTCGCGATGAATGCCTCCGCCATCAATTTCTCAAGGGTATCGTTGCTTATTCCGCCTTTACGGAGTTCCTCCAAAACAGTGCCGTACTGATCAGGATTCGTGACCGTCGCTACCGATCTGTAATTCTTGGCTGCGGCTCTTATCATGCTGGGGCCGCCGATGTCTATGTTCTCGACGATGTCTTCGAATTTCGTGTTATCTCTGAGAACCGTCTCTTTGAACGGATACAGATTAACCACAACCATGTCAATAGGCGTTATCTCTTTGCTCTTTATCGCAGCCATGTGTTCAGGCACGTCTCTTTTTGCCAGTATTCCGCCGTGTATCTTCGGGTGAAGGGTCTTTATGCGTCCGTCAAGCATCTCGGGGAATCCCGTTATCTCAGACACTTCCATGACCGGAACCCCTCCGTCTCTTAGGAGTTTATACGTGCCTCCGGTTGATATTATCTCCGCGCCCAGCTCGGTCAGTTCTTTCGAAAAATCCAATATTCCGCTCTTATCGGAGACGCTGATGATGGCCCTTTTTATCTTGATCAAATACACGACCTCCTCTCTCGAGGCACCCTGTACTTTGATGAGTACGGCTTTGTAATGAACCGGTCTTAGATAAATGCTCCTTCCGGATCTCAAAAGAAATCGTGTTCAGGGAAAAAGAAAGAAGAGAGACCGCCGCAGATGCAGGCGGTCTCTTATGTTTTGTTAAGGATGGTTTATGATACGTTCATGTTTCTTTGTATCAGCCTTTCCTGCGCACTAAGACTGTGTGTCCTATTGCGGCTGCTCCGATACAGACGGCAAACGCTCCGGCTAAGATAACGGGAATCCAAAGAGGTATACCTTCGCCGGAGTCTCCGCCGGAATCATTGCTGTTTCCCGGACTTGCATCAGGATCGTTTCCGGAACCGTCACCGTCCTGACCGCTTCTGCTGTCTGCGGAGACAGTTACGGTTACACTCAGGTTAGAGTATATGTTCTGTATGACGTAAGAGCTGTCTGCCTGTGTTATGAGATCGGCTATTCCGTTTATGACGGGAACGGCAGAGTATCCTTCGGCTGTACGTACGGAGAAGGAAAGACTTCCTCCTCCGGTAACACCTATAGGTGAAGACGAGGAGAGGGAAGAACCGTTTGCATATATGGTATAGTCGGAACCGGAACTGAACGCAATACTGTACGAAGGAGACGGCGGAACGGATACAGGTATCAGAGAGGCGGATGCCGTCAGAGATATGTTTTCCGATGCAGATATGGTTAACGTCTTATCCGAAGAAACCGAATATCCGGACCAGGAATCGAATGCATACCCTTCCGACGGAACAGCGGTTATCATAAGAGTATCGCCGTGTGTTACGGTGAAGGATACGTCTTGATCGGTGTCAGAACTGCTGCCGCTGACGGTGTATGCGAATCCGCTTATTCCCGTTCCTTTGGAGAGAGTCACTTCGTATTTGTTTATTTTCAGATCCAGACTAACAGGTAGGTCTCCGCTCAGAGAAGATATTTGTTCCGTTCCTTTCTCATATCCCGTTTTGGACACGGTTATTGCACCGGTCGCACCTCTCGGTATGTCCGCCAGTATGTAAACACCTGCATTTCCGGTCGTTGTGACGTATTCTAATCCGATATATTCAAGACATACTCTTGCGCCATTGACGGGGGTGCCGTTCTCTTTAACGGTTACGGATACAGAATATGTGGTAATATCCTTCCACTCGGACCCGTCCCACGCGAATGCGCCGTCTTTATAATGCAGTTCACTTCCTGTTGCTCCGGCTATGTTTTCGGGACCGAAATCCAAGTAACTCGTATCCGGGAGGGACAGGAATTTTGCGACGGTTGATGCGCCCGACAGTTTCCAGCTCAGGGCCGGTGTCCCGCCGGCTTTGAAATATTTATCTATGGCTCCACTCGCAGTGCTTCCGTCTGCGGCCACGACGATTACTGTTTCCAATTTGGAACCGTTGAATGTATTGTTTCCCGAATATAGCGCGGCATCCGACACTGTGATGCGCGTCAGACCGGAACTGTTAAACGTATACTGTCCGAAGAATGTCACACTCGGTGCGGCGATTGTTTTCAGGGCAGTACAGCCATCGAATATACGGTCACCAAGGGTTGTAATGTGATCAGATATAACGATGGATTCCAATTTATTGCATTTCTGAAATACATATCCGCCGATGCCTGTCACGCTGTTTGACATTGTCACAGATTCAAGTCCGGTGCAGCCATTGAATGCATATCCATATATGGTTGCCACACTGTCTGGTATGATGACGGATGTCAGGCTGGTGCAGTTCATGAATGCACCCACGCCGATGGTCTCCACACTGTCAGGTATGACAATTGAAGTCAGTCCAGCACTATGGAATGCGCGGTCGCCGATAGCAGTCACTCCCTGCTCTATCTCGACGCTCTGTATGTTCGCCATCTCGCTGTTCCATGGTTGGTCAGAAGCACCTGCATATTTGTCCATAGGGTCGGTGCCGGATATCGTGAGAACACCGTCTATAAGGGTCGCTGTCACGCTGTTACTGCCGTTAGGACCGCAGTACCAAGGATCATCGGCGGTACCGGTACCGGTAACGGCGGCATCCGATTCATTTGATTCCGTATATGTCACAAAGAATGCCGCTGCGAGAAACAGAGCAGCGGCAAACAA
>JAIRYF010000043.1 GCA_031267895.1 Candidatus Methanoplasma glyptotermitis | reverse complement strand
TCGCCGCCGCTTTTGTCCTTGTGGCGGTGAGTTTCAGGTTCGATGAGGATGTCTGAAGACAGGATACCGGATTGAACATCTTTCAAAACGTATTACACAATCCGCGGGCGTGCCCGCGGTTTTTCCGTTTATTCGGACTTCGCATCCATCTGGTTGTCTGTCTTTCGGCCAGCGATGTTTGGATGCCGCAACGGGAAACCCAAAGACAACTCTTTTTATTCGTGCTACGTTGCGGGTCACTGATACACATGATAACAAATGATGGCCAATTCATCCGACAGAAAGTGATGGAACACAACAAATGGTTTGAAGAATGCATACCCATGATCGCATCAGAGAATCTCATGAGTCCGCTGGCAAAGGAAATTCTTATTTCTGACTTCGCGGACAGATATGCAGAAGGACTTCCCGGAAAAAGATACTATCAGGGAAATATCTACGTTGACGAAGTTGAGATCAGGGCGACGGAACTGGCAAAGAAACTTTTTGAGTCAGAGTTCGCAGATGTAAGACCTATTTCCGGAACGGTGGCCAATATGGCTGTCCTTTTTGCATTTGCGAACCCGGGGGATACGATAACAACCTGCGCGCTAGCACAGGGTGCCCACATATCAACCTGCGAATTCGGTGCGTTCGGACAGAGGGCCGTACGTTCCGTCAACTATCCGTTCAATGTCCAAGATATGAACCTGGATGTGGACGGTACCATCAAACTGCTCAAAAAAGAGAGGCCGAAGATCGCGCAGTTCGGACTGTCCGTTTTTCTGTTTCCTCCGCCCATCAGGGAACTCGCCGATACGTTCAGCGAAATCGACTGTCTTGTCTGGGAGGACTGTGCACATGTCTTGGGGCTTGTAGCCGGCGGACAGTTCCAAAAACCGTTCGAGGACGGAGTGAATATTGTTTCATCATCGACGCACAAAACTTTCCCGGGACCGAACCACGGAATCATCCTCGGCTCGAATCTCACAGAAGAAGAAGAGAAAAAAATTCAAAAAGCTGTGTTTCCCGGGGTGACATCCAGCCACCACCTGCACTCAATGGCTGCGTTGGCAATGACTCTTGCCGAGATGCAGGTATTCGCAAAAGATTATGCTGTGCAGACCTGCAGGAATGCCCGTGTGCTGGGCGAGTCTCTGTACGAACTCGGTGTCCCCGTTCTGTGCCCCGACCTTGGATTCACAAGGTCTCACGCTATTGCACTTGATGTTTCCGCATTCGGCGGAGGCAAGGAGTGTGCCCAGCTTCTGGAAGATGCAAACATAATCTGCAATAAGAACATGCTTCCGAGCGATACCAGTTCCGTCAGACCATCCGGGCTTAGATTCGGCGCACAGGAAATGACTCGGATAGGCATGAAAGAAGATGATATGAAAATGGTCGCGGAACTCGTGGCACGGGTTGTCAGGAAAAAAGAGGATCCGAAGAAGGTAAAAGAGGATGTTAAAGCTTTTAAGAAAGGCTTCACCACAATAAAATACTGTTTCAACGAAGGCGAAGAGGCATACAGATACCACAAACTGGTCGAATGAGAATGCAGCATGAATTTCGAGGTATGAATAAAAATGTCGGCGGTGTCGACGGACCGGGTTGCGGAGACCGCAGCATTAAAAGATACAGGAACAATGTGGGAAATACTATGGGCTGGGAGATACAATGGGATTCACAGACAAGATAAAAAACACGATACAGGACGCAACGAGTTTCAGTGCGGAGAAGATCGACGAAACAAACTTCAATCTCAAGATCAGCGATAAGAAAGGTGAGATCGAAAAGGTCTGGAAAGATGTCGGTGCGCTGACATATTCTGCATACTCCAGAGGTGAGAAATCCCTCGGCGATGATGTTATCAAACTCTGCGAAAAAATCAAAGGACTCGAGGATGAAATAAAAGACCTTGAGGAACAGAAGAAGAATAAGACTGATAAAGCAAGAACAGAACGTCAGAACCGCCGCGAAAACGAATGAATCTAAACACAATCTCCTTGCAATGCAGGACATTACATTATCTCTGGTTCAGATGGACTCGGCCGTAGGGCATCCTGACATCAACTTCAGAAGCATCGCTGAAAAGATAGAGCTTCTGCCGCATACCGACATAATATGCTTTCCCGAGGCCTGCCTGACAGGCTACACCTCTGAGACACCGGATAGGTTCTCGATACACGCATCAGACGAGAGAATCGGAAAAATAGTGCATGCTGCCAGAGATAACAATGTGACGGTGGTATTCGGTTTCATTGAACACTGCGGCAATGAATACCACATAACGCAGGCAGTTGCCGACAGTCTCGGCCGTTTGGGCCTTTACAGGAAGACCCATCTTGGAAGAGACGAAAGAGTATCTTTCACACCAGGCAATGAGATAAGGGTATTCGACACCCCCAAAGCCAAGATTGGCATCCAGCTGTGCTGGGAATCTCATTTCCCGGAAATGTCTTCAAAACTCAGGAAAAGCGGTGCAGAGCTGATACTTATACCTTATGGTTCTCCTATAGGCGGCCCCAGAAGAAAGAATATTTGGATGAAGCACATGCCGGCGCGGGCTGCCGACAACTGCGTATTCATGGGAGCTGTGAATGCGGTAGGCCAAGGTCGCGGAGGAACCGTTTTCGGAGGAGGATCCGCTGTTTTGGATCCAAAAGGCGATCTCGTAGGCGAATATTTCGGTGCGGACGAGAATGTCCTGACTGTCAGACTGCTGTCTGAAGTTAAAGACATAATCGGATCTGATGAGAACATGGGGAACATAGACTACTTCATGTACAGACGCGAAGACCTTTATTGACCCCTGCCGGTGCAAACAGCGATATATACCGGATTGCAGGCATTCATGAGATGGTATCCGCCGGTCCTTTTCGATCTTGAGATGTTCACCGATATCAGCCCCTCTTCGTCGATATCTAGTTCGCCGAAACAGCGGACCATTTCAGAGACTGTTTCCAAAGTTATTGCATTAATCACGAATCTGACTTTCGGATTAAGGCGAAGGCACACCTCCATTATCTCTTTCAGATTTCCGGATGATCCTCCGATGAACACATGCGACGGTGACGGAAGATTCTCCAATGCCTCCGGCGCATGTCCCTCCACAACCTCCAGGTTATGCGTTCTGAACTTTATCTTGTTCTGCCGGATGATGTCGGCTGCATTCTTCTCCCTTTCGATCGCATAAACCTTGCCGTGTGGCACGGACAATGCCGACTCGACAGCAACGGACCCCGTTCCGGCACCGATATCGAAAAGCACTGAATCTCTTTCAAGTTTCAGTTTCACTACAGACAGAGATCTGACCTCCTCTTTCGTCATGGGTGCATCGCCCCGGATGAACAATCCATCCGGTATCCCAATGGGATTTCTTTTTTCTGGATTCGGATTTTCTATCATCGCGATGCACAGGCTGCCGAATTCTGTCCCCTCGAGATCGGATGGATTTCCCACAGATATTCTTTCGTCGGCAGAGCCGAGATCCTGACCGATCGTGACAATCACGTCATTGAGGCCGTATTCCGCGAACTCCTTGAACATTATCTTTGCTCCTTCTCTGCCGTCAAGCAGAACGATGACTTTTCTGTTCGTGCATACGGTACCGACTATGTTCGCATCCCGGCCGTGCGCACTCATTAAAAATGCATCATCCCACGATGACCCTGTCAGCGAACAGAAGTAAGCGATAGACGAGACCCCGCATTTCACATCGACATCAAAAATAGAATCGTCTATCTCGTCCATCAGCTTCTTGGCCGCACTGCAGAATCCTGTATCTCCTGACACTAATATCACTATTCTTTTATATTCTGGATTCTCCCTCAGGTATTTGATCACCGGACCCGGCCTGTATTCAGTCAGAGAGTCTTGTCCTTTTGATACGGACGTGACCATCCTTTCCGCACCCACCAGGAGATCGGCTTCGTCTATGACTCTGCGGACACCGACGGTGACTGTATCATCGTTCCCCATTCCAATGCCAGCTATTGTGATCTTTCGTCGGAAAGGAATTTCTGTCTCCGGTTTTATACCGAATCTCCTGCCAAGCATCTCCCTTAGGTCCCAGAACCCATAGCCTTTCGGTTCTTTCGGCCTGGAAATCAGTATTACTTTTGTCCCTGCTCTGGCGGCGGCTCTCATTTTCTCCTCGAATCCTCCCGGCTCTCCGGAATCCTTCGTCACCATGTATTTTGCATCGGTCTGTTTCAGGAGACCGTAGTTGAGTTCTTCGCCAAAAGGACCCTGCATACAGAATAAATTCTTCCCTTCGAATCCCATTTCTGCACACGTCTGTGATGCTGTCGGCACAGACAGCACTCTCGCGAATACTCTGTTGCGGTAGTCCTCGATCGCTGTGTACTTGACGAGTTCCTTGCTTCCGGTCGTGACGAGTATATTGCCTTCGGTGCCTTTGAGGTACTCGACAGCGGATGATACATCCGGGACGGAGATTATGCTGCTGTGTCTGCGGCTCTCCGCGCGTACCAGGCGGATGTACTCAGATCCGGTATCTTCGCATGCTGCCGCGATCTTTCCGGTAACGACAGCCGCGTACGGATGCGTTGCATCTATAACACAGGAGCAGCCTTCCTTCATTATGCGTCTCATACCCTCTCCGCCGAGCCTCTCCGATGATACTCTTACATGATTATTCTCCTTTATGAACTGCATTCCGAACTCGGTTGCCACGCATGCAAGCACATCAATTCCGGCATTTCCCAGATATTCCGTGATTTTTCTGCCTTCCGTTGTGCCCGCGAACACTATTACTCTGTCTACGTTTTGCATGTCATCCTTCCGTCAGGTCTGCGGAGAACGGTTCTCTCACAATGGCAAGTGTCACTCCGTCCTTTGCCGTCTTCCTTGTTATTATTTCTCCGCTCCGGGATGCTGCATAGGCTGCCCTCTCGCATACGTTGTCCACGCCGGTGACCGACTTCACCGTATCCGACGGCGTGAATTCCATATCCGGGATGGACCCCAGTTCGTCAGGCGAGAAGAATATCGGTTTGATTCCCATCCTCTCGGAGAATTCCAGAAGCCCTGCTTCATTGCTTTTTATATCTATGCTTGCTACGGCCTTCACGCTTCTCGGAGATATGTTTTCCCTCTCGAGTACCTCGTTAACGAGCGTCCCGATACTGTCTGCAGAGATTCCCCTTCTGCATCCGATCCCAAGCACATGGCATCTGGGCGTGAGTTTCAGTGTTTTCGCGAAAGGACCCTCGCACCTGCCGTATGATATGAAAACCCCCAGGTCCTCCTTTCCGTTGAGGTCCAATTCCGGCGGTATACTGCCCGATATAGGAACATCTGATATCAGTCCGATCTTCCCGCCGCTGACTATAACGGATGATATTTCTTTTGCCAGCAGCATACTCCCGATGTGCATATTATGCCTCCCGGCGTACGAATCCACAGAGAATTTTCCGTGGATGTCTGTGGCGGTCGTTATGACTGGGACTGCGCCGATCTTCCCGGAGATATATCTCGCAAGGTCGTTTGCTCCGCCTATGTGGCCGGAAAGAAGAGGTATTACAAACTGCCCCTTTTCGTCAATCGATATCACTGCAGGGTCTTCTGTCTTGTTTTTTACAAACAGCGAGATACATCTGACGGCTATGCCTGCCGCACCGATGAATAATATCGCATCTGCAGCCGAAAATGCCTCCCTTGTCCAGTCTGACACCGATCCCTCGGCTTTCTCGATGCCGATGATGTCCGCAGAGGTCTTCGAGTACAGCCTGCATTCGTGCCCGCCCAATACTCCGCACACTTTCGCTCCGAGTTCGCAGCCCCTTCCCGAAAAAGCTATGATCCGTATCTTCATCACCGCACCTGACCTTTTATCCTTTCTAAAAGCTCCCTTGCTCCGGGAGTCTCTCCGAGTTTTCCGTATTTCGACGAGAACACTATACATTCGGCCTGCATTTTCTCCCCGGCCCTGTGATTCAGATGGAAAGCTATCTTACCCATTATTTCTTGCATCGTTTTGTCCATCGCACCCGCTTCATTCAATACATCCAAGGCATCGTCTGTCGATATACAGGACATTATCTTCTTGGCCGTCCCGGCATCGGATCCGGCTGATACCGAGTTCGCCGAGAGGATCTCCATCCGGCAGTCAGCCCAGCGGGAATGAGTATTCATTATGCCTCCGGCCAGCTTCACCATTTTGCCGAGATTTCCGACCAGAAGGAATCCCCTGAAACCAAGTTTTGCCGCATGGTCTATCGTCTCTCCTATGAAATTGCTGCATTTAACCCCGAGGTCGCTGTCCATACCCTCCGTTTCTTCCGAGAAGTTCTTGCCATAGTTGCCGGGAACCGCGAGAATGTTATCGTCCCCTGATGCTTTCCTCATGTTCAGTTCTGTTCTTATGGTATCTATCAGTGCCCTCTCGCTCATAGGTTCGACTATACCTGTCGTTCCCAGTATCGAGATGCCGTTTTCAATACCAAGTCTTGGGTTGAATGTTTTCTTTGCTATTCTGATCCCCTCGGGAACGGAGATCACTGCGCTTAGTCCGCCGGAGTGATTCATGCTTACGCAGACATCGTCCAGTACTTCTTTGATCATACTTCGGGGAACGCTGTTTATGGCCGCACTTCCCACAGGCTGATCCAGACCTTTTCTCGTTATGCGTCCGACTCCCTCCCCTCCGTCTATAGTGATTTTGCCGTCTGTTCTCCCGGATACGGATGAATACACGAGTGCTCCGATGGTAGCATCCGCATCGTCACCGCCATCCTTCCTGACCGCACACGATACTGTATTCTCGGATATTTTGATATCCTCGACCTTCAGCGAAAGAAGAGTTCCGTTAGGAGTTATTATTTCTGTTCTGTCGCTCTTCGCGCCCCCGAGCAGAATAACAGCAGCCTATTTGGAGGCTGCAGCGGCACACGAACCTGTGGTGTATCCGCACCTCAGTCTCCTGCCGTTGACTGCAACGTACATGCCGCCGGTACCCGCAGTGTCGTTCTCTTGCTCGGCATTATCAATATCTTTCCAGAGCATAACAACCATTGGATGTATGTGCCAAATTATAATACTTGGTAATCTATCCATGTCTGGGAGTACTGTATGGTCGGAAAACTTTACGGAGTGAGTGTCGGACCCGGAGATCCGGAACTGATGACAATAAAAGCAAAAAAACGGATAGAGTCTTCGGATGTTATCGCATATCCCGTAAGATCATACGGAGAGGACAGCACGGCCCTCGGCATAGTAAAGAAATGTATCGACATATCCGGAAAGAGAACGGAGGAGATGCTGTTCGAGATGAACCCCGACCCATCTGTGAGAGAAAGCAACTACAAAGATGCGATCGGAAAAATGGCCTCACTATTGGATAGAAGCGATGTTTCTATGATAAATCTAGGAGATGCCACCGTATTCAGCACATACATGCATGTAAGTCAGGATATATCGGAACTCGGGTACGAGACAGAAACGATACCGGGGGTGACATCTTTCTGCAGCGGTGCTTCGGAGGCAGGCATCCCTCTGCTGACAGATAACGAGGGATTGTCCGTTGTCTCCATGGCCGCGAGGAACGACCGAGTGTTCAAAGCACTGAGAGATTTCGATAATATAGTAGTAATGAAAGCATTCAACTCCATGAAGATACTGGCCTCAATGATGGACGAATTGGACATTCCGCATGACAGAGCCATTGTCGTAAGCAATGTCAGTACGGAGGATCAATACGTAGGCAGGTTCGATCCTGACAGAAAATACGGTTATTTTACAACAGTCATAATCAAAAAGAACGGAGGAATGAGACCATAATTCATTTCATAGGAGCCGGACCCGGCGACCCCGAACTGATAACAATCAAAGGAAGAAAACTGATAGACCGTGCCGATGTGATAATATACGCCGGATCGCTCGTTAACCCTGATATATTAAAGGGTGCGAAACCCTCCGCCGTAATACACAACAGCGCGTATATGAATTTGGATGAGGTCATAAATGTCATCAGAGAATCAGCGGGCAGGGGACTCAGAGTGGTACGTGTGCACACCGGAGATCCGTCCATATACGGAGCCGTGAGAGAACAGATGGACAGACTCGAAAAACTCGGCATTGAGTTTGAAGTCGTACCCGGAGTTAGTTCCTTATTCGCCGTTGCGGCAGTCCTGAAAAAGGAGTACACGCTCCCGGATATCAGTCAGACTGTGATAATAACAAGAATGGAAGGACGTACGCCTATGCCTCCCAAGGAGAAACTCATAGATCTTGCCAGACATAATTCCACAATGGCTGTATTTCTCAGCATAGGGTTCATAGACGAACTCTGCTCGACCCTGATAGCCGGAGGTTACGATCCCAAGACTCCTGTCGCAGTGGTATACAAAGCGACCTGGCCCGAACAGAAGATACTGAAGGGCGATCTTACCGACATCGCCGATAAGGTCAAAAACGAGAATATAGAAAAAACAGCCCTCACAGTCGTGGGCAGATTCCTCGGCGACGAATACAGTCTGTCAAAACTCTATGACAGACAATTCACCACAGGATACAGGGAAGGGGAAGAGAAATGAGAGGTAAACTTTCGGTTGTCGGGTTCGGTCCCGGAAGCAAAGAAGATATGACCATCAGAGCCGCCGATGCAATAGAAGGCGCGGATATCATCACTGGCTACACCGTCTACACGGACATTTTAAAGGAATTCTTTCCCGGTAAAACATACAAAAGCACGGGCATGATGAAAGAAATCGACAGATGCAGGATGGCTGTGGAGGATGCCATGTCCGGAAAAACCGTTGCCATGGTCAGCAGCGGCGATTCCGGGATATACGGGATGGCCGGCATTATCTATCAGACAGCAGACGAAATGAAGGCCGAAATAGACATAGAGATCGTTCCGGGAATAACTGCAGCATCCGCCGCCGCTTCGCTGCTCGGTGCCCCGCTTATGCATGATGCCGCACTTATAAGTCTGTCGGACCTTCTGACACCGATAGATCTGATAATGAAAAGAGTGGACTGTGCCGGTGCGGGAGATATGGTCACAGTACTGTATAATCCTAAAAGCAAGAAAAGAACAGAGCATCTGGAACAGGCAGTCCTGATCCTTCTAAAATACCGATCCCCGGACACGCCCGTCGGTATTGCAAGAAATATAGGCAGAAAGGACCAAGAAGTAACGGTCACGGCCTTGGGCCGCATAAACCCGGATACGGTGGACATGTTCTGCACAGTAATAGTGGGCAACAGCCAGACCTATGTATCCGGCGGCAGGATGATCACCCCCAGAGGATATGATATAGGGGGACCGTAAAGATGGTTTGCGAAATATTGAAACCCGAAGACATAGAGAAAAAAAGCATGGAGATAATAACATCCGAACTGAACGGAAGAACTTGGCCGGAACCCAAGTTTTCGATTGTTAAGAGATGTATACACACATCCGCCGACTTTGATTATGCGGACAGCCTTGTATTTTCGAATAACGCCGAGAATATCGGGGTGGATCTGATCAGAAAGGGTGCCACTGTCGTAACGGACACAAAGATGGCCGCATCAGGCATAAACAAGAAAAGATTGGGAAGTTACGGAGGAAATGTCAAGTGCTTCATAAGCGATGATGATGTCATCGCCGAGGCGAAATCCAGGAACTGCACAAGAGCCGCCGTTTCCATGGAACAGGCGGCTGGCATAAAAGGGCCTCTGATCATAGCCGTGGGGAACGCTCCTACGGCACTGATAACCCTGCACGGCATGATCGAAGAAGGCAAAATCAATCCGGGCCTGGTGATCGGCGTGCCGGTAGGGTTCGTCAACGTGACGGAATCTAAGGAAATGATTATGAAATCCAATGTCCCGTACATAGTCGCCGCGGGGAGGAAAGGCGGCAGCGGCATAGCCGCCGCCATCTGCAATGCGATGATATATTACAAAGAGTAAATACCAGAGGCAGATAAACACGATCAATCCGAACCCAAGTTCAATTTTGTGACGGCATGCGGCGATCCGGAGACACCTGTGCCGAAGAGAGAAAGGAAACGATGACCGGCTGATGAGTCAGAAACTCCTGCGCTTTATTATACAATAGTCCAAAACAAAGAACAGAATGCAATAGACACAGATTGCAGCGACCGACAGCCACGGTATCGGAAGATCCAGCATCACTGCCCTTATTGCCTCCGTCGGATGAGTCAGTGGCAGTGCGTATATCGCGTACCCAAGGATCGCCGGCACATTAGATACATCAAATATGGTTCCGCAGAAAAAAGTCATCGGGACTATCACAAGACTGGAAAAGACCGTCAGAGAGTTGTGTTTCTTCGCAAGAAGACCTGCGAGTATCCCCAGCAGCGAGAATGTCAGCGACGATATGAATACCAGCAGGAAAAGAAAAGCCGTTACTTTTATTCCAGGAGATATCAGAACCCCTATTGCAAGAATTATCGCACAGCTGCATATTCCTCTCAGAATCCCAACCAAAGTCTTGCCTAACACAACCGACGACGGTCTTATCGGACACAGCATCAACTCGTCGAAGCTTGCATAGAACAGTTTCTGTATCAATATCTTGGACGATATGAAACTGAATGTCGCCGAAAGAGTTGCCATAGAAATCACGCCGGGAATAATGAATCGAATGTAACCGTCGATACCGCTCTCCATGCCGCTTCCTATTCCGTATCCGAACGCAACGAGATAGAGCAGAGGGCCGATCAGACACGATATCAGTATCGTAGGCGCATTCTCTTTGAAGTAACAGAGATCGCCCCACGCTACTCTGTATGATTCGTCAAGTATTCTCGGCAACCTTATGTCAGACTCCCCCTTCTGAGTACTCCTCGCCTGTTGCGATCAGGAACACATCTTCCAGCGTAGTCTTTCTCAGAGACATCGCAGTATCTTCCTTCAATTTCGCCATGAACTCTTTTCCTGACTGTCTGTCAGGGAATTGCCTCATCGATTTCTTCCCGTCATCGCCGGAGTATTCCACGGTTATGTAACCTATCGAATCGCACAGTTCTTTCGGCGAACCGAGAGCTACGATCGTGCCCTGGTTCAGAATGGCAACTCTGCCGCACAGATCCTCTGCTTCTTCAATGTAGTGGGTAGTCAGGAATATCGTGGTGCCCGAGCGGTTCAGTTCCCTTATCATGTCCCACAGCATGTGCCTTGATTTTGTGTCCAGTCCGGCCGTGGGTTCGTCCAGAAAGAGTATTTTCGGTCTGTGCATGATTGAACATACAATCGACGTCTTCCTTTTCCATCCTCCGGAAAGTTCCGTGACCTTTTTATCCATATGAGGACCGAGACCCATGAGTTCCGATAGCTCGCCCATCCGGGGTCCGATCTCTTTTGCGGGCATCTTGTGTAAAATCGCATGATGTTTGATGTTCTGTCTTACCGTTATGTCTTTATCCAGACTTATGTGCTGCTGACACACGCCTATGGAGGCTTTGGCTTCTGTGAGGTCTTTGTCTAAACTGAATCCGTTGATGATAATCTTTCCCGATGTGGGCCTCACCATGGTCGTAAGCATTCTTATGCTTGTGGTCTTACCCGCACCGTTTGGCCCCAGGAATCCGAAGATTTCTCCCGCCTCGACTTCCATGTCGATACCTTTGACCGCTTCGAATCCATCGAAGGATTTCTTCAGACCCTCCGCCTTTATAATCGTACCCATTTAGACACACCCGATACCATGTTTGCAGCCGCCGTTTCTCTGCTTTATCGGAACACAGGGAGTAACGGTTTCCTGTTAAAGAAGTTTCATGCGTACGTTACTCGGTATTTTGCCTCATTCCGCATATGCATACCGCTGGGAACGGACAATTCTGCTCCTATTCCGGCGGCACAAGACTGTCCAGGAATAACGCATGCGCGAGCCGCGGTACATTGTATTTCTCTGATTCGGCAAAGGAGACGGTCCCGTATACGGCATCATGATTATCGGAGGCATAGGTGAAACAAAGCCGCAGTCGGTTCGTACCAGACGGAAAGGAGGAAGGTGCAATCGGATGCTGTCATGAATTGTTATCGGAATCTAGACAAACCGTTTATGCCGTAAAAGCGTACATTTATATGTCGTTCTGTAAATACCGAAGCATGCCCACCATGAATGTGACACAGGCTCGCAACGAGCTGTTCAGCGTTATGGATTCTGTTTTGGAGAATGAACGAGTAGTCGTCACTTCCAAAAAGGGAAACATGGTCCTGATAAGCGAAGAATACTGGGATGAGATCACAGAAACATTATACATCCTGTCTGACCCGGACATGCTGGATGCAATCAAGGAAGCAAGAGAAACCCCTACATCCGAACTGAAGGTGTTCGATTGGAAAAATATCTTGTGACTGTCACCAAAGCGGCCGAGCGGGACCTCATGATGCTTAAAGATGACAATCTAAACAGGAAGGCCCGGGAATTAATCAAGATACTGGAGAATAACCCATTCCGGACACCTTCTCCGTTCAAAAAGCTTCACGGACAGGCCTCAAACATGTATTCGAGACGTCTGAATTCCAAAAACCGTCTGGTATACGAAGTGAGAGAATCACCGGACAGAGAATACGCCGGCATAGTAAACATCGTGCGAATGAGGACGCACTACAGATTCAGCAGATTGCTGGTACTCGTGTGACTCAGAATCAAAAGGATAAGGGAGGTACTGGCCGTCCCGTACAATCTCATTGCTGTCTGCGTTTGGCCAAAGATGCGGTTGCGGCTCGTACCATCTGTCAGAAACCGTTTCAGTAAGCTGTCTTTTCTCTCTACTGTCTCCGGCGTGATCTGATGTTAGGGGATCATGTTCCGCTGACGTACCTTTTCGGCAGAACGTATATTTCGCCATCCTCATCGAGGCCTACGCGGGAATCCACCTCATAAACATTTTTTATGAGATCGGCATCGATAACCTTCTTCGGATCGCCGACCGTGACGATACGCCCCTTTCTCATAATAACGCACAGATCGCAGTACCTTGCCATCAGGGAAATGTCGTGCTCTGCCACCATGACGGTCATGTCCGTTTTGGACATAGATCTCAGGTATTCCATGACCTGCAGTTTGTATTTCATATCGAGATGTGCGGTCGGTTCGTCCACCAGCATAAGCTTGGGCTCCTGAACATACGCCTTGGCTATCAGTGCCCGGGACCTCTCCCCCGACGAAAGCAGAGATACCTGCTTTCTCCTCAGATCGTATATGCCGAAGGTTCTGAGTGCCTCGGCGGCGATCCTCTCATCCTCCGGATCTTCCCACCATATCTTGTTGATGTACGGATACCTTCCGAGCATCACCATATCCATCACGGACATCCCGAATGTCGGTCCTGCCTCCGCAGGGACGCTGGCTACGAGCCTGGCAACCTCCGAAGGCCTCATTGTGCCTACGTCGTTCCCGTCGATGGTTATCGTCCCCGAGGATGGTTCGTGGACTTTGCATATACATTTCATCATCGTGGATTTTCCGCATCCGTTGGGGCCTATGAGTCCGATCATCTTCCCTCTGCCGACAGCAAATTCTATGTCGCTGAGAGCATCAAAGTCTCCGAATGTTTTGTTTAATCCCCTGATTTCCAGCAGATTACCCATCATACTCCCTCCCCTTCTTTATGAGCATCCATGCGAACACCGGAGTACCGACCATCGCGGTGATCGCCCCGACGGGCAGCTCGTAGGGTATCATAGCAGTTCTCGCAACTAGATCTGCAAAGAGCATCAGCATCGCACCGATCACTATGCTGGCAGGCATAACAAGTCTGTGGTCTCCTCCGAGGGCCATTCTGCATGCGTGAGGCACAACCAAACCCACAAATCCGATTATTCCTACGAACGCCACACATACGGCAGTGAGAACGGATGCGACTATCATCATCGTCCTTTTGAACAGTTTCACATTCATTCCCAACTGTTTTGCCTGTTCTTCTCCCATCATGAACAGGTTGAACTCTCTCGCCCAGACCATGGCTGCCACGGATATTCCCAAAGACGGTACGAATACGATCCATGCGTTCTCCCATGTGATATTGGCAAAAGAACCGTACAGCCACCACATAATGTTGGTGAGATTATCTTTGGCGAGAGACAGGAAGATCGTCTGCACTGAGGCAAAAGCAAATCCCACAATTACTCCGGACAGTATGTAATTGGTGGCGGAACCTCCGGCACCTTCCGCAACGGTCATCGTGGCTCCGAAAGCTATAAGCCCTCCGATCACGGCGGCGGCCGGGATAAGATACAGGGAACCTGATCCTATGAACGGAAACGACAGACCGACCGCAACGATCGATACGGCAAAGCACCCCGCGCCCGACGACACTCCCGTGATATACGGATCCACCAGCGGATTTCTGATTATCGCCTGATACATGCATCCTGCCACCGACAGTCCGGCCCCCACGCCTATGGCGGCCATTGCCCTGGGCAGCCTTGCCTGGTAGATGTAAAGTTCCACCACGTCCAGATTCTCCCCGCCTTTGCCGATCGCCGAGAACATTGCGGAAAGTGCTTCGCTTACGGGTATGACTCCTCCCGACGATATCGAAATTGATATCAGAAACGCGATGACCGACATGATAATCCCGAAAACACAGATCACTGCGAAACGTCTCTTCTTACGGGAGATTTCACTTTCATCTGCATCTTCCATGTCCTTTTTCAGGCCGTCCAATCCCTTTTTGGCCTTACTCATCAGACGTTTCATTCTTGTTTCTTCCTCATTTTCCATGCAAAAACCTCAGTAGTATCTTATCAGCAGTGCCGCAGCAATAACCGAAATGAGTGCGATCATCACCCACGACCAATGCGCAAAACCGACGGTCTGCAAAGCTACTATATCCGTCCCCTCGGAACTCGGTCCGGCATTGCCGGAGAGACAGTACATCGCACCGTAATCATTGCCGACGTATACTCTGCCGTCAATAACGGTCGGCTGCACCATACAATATGAATCTGCGGAGTACGGGGCAAGCAGCACCCTCCATATCTCGTGCCCGTCATCCGCACTTACAGCTGTCAGGCCGCCTCCCGTGGGCCAGAAGCCTCCGGCGGAATAGTCCATGCTGTATATGACACCGGAAGCGAGTGTCAGCGGAGCCTTCATAAGCTGGTACGTCCGGGTGTGCCAAATTACCTTCCCGCTCCAATCGAACTTGTATATTGCTGCTGACACTGCTTCCGAGGTGCCGTCGGCATTTTCAAGAGAAGATGCTCCTGCGGCCGACTGCGAAACGTATGTATAGAACCCGTCATAGGACACGGCAGGGGATGTCGCAAGCACATCGATCCTCCACTCTTTTCCGTCCGCTGTCAGAGATGTTCCTGTTTTCGGATCCAAACCGAGGAGGAATCCCGTAATGGATCCCATGCCCCCGTCCGTACACCCGACCAGCAGGATGTCTCCCTTGGGACTCACCGATATCGATGCGGCCGAACCTGGGGTTCCGGGCTGAGGGATATTGTCTGCGCTCAGATCCACGACCTGTCTGACCCATACAGCTTTGCCTGTGGATACATCCAAAGCATGGACGAAACCGTCATAGTTGCCTATGAACAGAATCCTTTTGCCATCTATGCCGGCGACGGTCGGCGCATGATAATAGAAACAGCCTTTTCCGACAGAAGGATCATAAGTCCAGATCTGCCTGAAGCCCGACTCTTCGGAGACAGCATATGAATATACCTTTCCGTCAGCAGAGCCGAAAAACACTGCGCCCGAATCATACACCGGAGTTGTTCCGCCTGTCACGAAAACCCTTCCGTCCCAGAGGATATCGCCGGAAGGGTCCATCGGCGGTTCGAACGGAATGCTGACGGTATCGAGGACTTCCCCTGTGAAACGGTCAAACAGATAAACGTTTCCGCTTGTGGATGTCACAATGAGCATGCTGTCGACTATCAGGGGAGTTGTGACTTCGTATCCCGTTCCGTAGACTCCGTGAAACTTCCAGACCTCCGATCCGTCGTATCTGTTTATGCAGTATACCCATGGATCCTTATCGATACCGCCTACTCCGAAGGCCCCTCCGGTCGTGTGGTATAACAGATCTCCTGCGGCGACTATCCCCGAATCGATGTATCCTGTGGTGTATGTCTTATACCATTCTACCGGAAGAGCCGGTTCTTCCGGACCTCCAGAGTACGATTCGCCCATAGCAGATGACGAACCTCCGAACTGCGTCCATGCAAACGGTTCGTCCGGAGTGACTGCCGGGAAGATTCCGTCGGGGTAGAATGCGAGAGCGAAGGTCCCTCCCGAGTACGGCGACGATGAAGACAGATCGGGGCGGTACACCCATTTTCCGTCCCAGATGTAGAACGACCAATGCGCTCCCGCTGCGGAGGATGTGATGCCGTCAATAACAACAGAACCGGACACATCCGCATCAATCCCGTACTGCAAGGCGCACATCTCCGCCGCGGAACCGTATGTGTTCCCTTCTGCCGGGTACCAGAATGTCCTTCCGTTACCGAGATCAAGAAGGACCTTTCCGCCGTCGACAGCGGATGACGTACCGGATACCGGCGGAAACACCAGCACGGCAATCACAAAAATCAGTACAATGCGTTTCACAGTCTCTCCCTCTGATACTTAAGATAATAGCTGTAATCGTCACCGAAGTACTTCGGGACCACGTCCATTGGGTCTCTCACAGTGAACGGGCCGGGGTGCAGGATTTTCGCTATAAGCTCTGCGGCCTCAGCCAGCCTCGGACCGGGACGGGACAGAATATCGGCTGATTTTCCTGAAAAGACGTAAACTTCTCCGTTACGGTAGGCCGGAGTCTCCTTCCATAGAGGATCCAGGCTGTCCAGCAATCTCATGTATGAATCTTCGCTGTACGGTTTGGAATCGCCGATGATGATAATCACTTCCGGCTGTTTTGTGTGTATTTGTTCTTTGGAAACCATAAACCACGATGATGCCGTGTCGAATATGTTCGATCCAGAAAGTCCGGAAACCATGTCTGACATGAAAGTATCCGAACCGGATGTCCACGGCGAAGGATCTGCGGATAACGAAACGAATACCCGCTTCACCGGTTGCAGCCCTATCACTCCCCTGAGAACATCAAAAGTACTCCTTGCCGCCGTTATGACAGAGTTTGCGTTCTCCGAAAGCCCGAGAGCGGCAGCTGTTATCCACATGTTGTCGTACAGCGATTCGACATCCGTTGCGTTGTACAGTACCACGCAGTCTATCCCCGACTTTCTCAGACGGTCTGCGATGGTAACATGTTCTCCGGTTCCCCCGTCGCAGAAAACAATATCCGGCGCAAGACGGACAATCCACTCGTAGTTCGGATCCGTATATCCGCCGACAACCGATATTTTCCCTTCGCTGCGGCCGGCGGCCACCTCTTCCGGATAATTGCTGTAGATGTCCGTCCCGACAATGAGATCGGCACCGCCCACGTATGCTACTGTCTCCGTAACCGACGGGGCAAGCGATATTACCCTCAGGTCAGCACCTGATGATAAAGATCTGCCGCCCGTGCCGTAACTGTAATACATGAAACCGGTAGCGTCGGTACCGGGAATTACGCTGTCTGCACCGGATGCCCTGGCCCAGCAGATCGCAGATTCGCCGGATATGTCACGCGATCCTGGATCTTCGACATAAGCCCATGATCCTTTGTCAAGAACGTAAAATCCCCATTTTACTCCAACCAGGCTTACCTCTCCGTCAATCGAAAAGACTTCTCCGTTGTTGAAAATGACATCCCACCCCATAACGGAACATGCTTCTTCGAGGGCGGATACTGCATCCTCGCCCTCATAGAACGAGAGCGGAATCCAGGAGGTTTCCCAGTAACCGAAGTCTATAACCACGCCCTGTCTTTCATCAGTTTCGCTTACGGTGAACCCGGCCGCAGGAGTGATGACTGCGACCAGCATCGCAACCGCAAGACAAATGGCAAGTTTCAGTCTCAGTGCGTTCATAAAAATCCGGCCGTACTCAGCCGTATTGCGTTTGGATGCGTTATTTAATGTGCGCAGTTGGATGGATAGACAAAGACGGTTACACAGAAAGATGACGCGATTTAAGTAAGATTTGCGGATAAAGATACAGCCAATCGAGTACCGGTAATTCAGCCGGATCATTCTGAAATTATGTTTTTACAGCGTGACAGACCGATATGTTCTCAATCGCCACTACCGTGCATTCTGCGGCCGCCGGCCTACCACGTATGCTTCGGGAAACAGCAGCAGTTTTTCTGTCCATACGTTAACGGTTCGGACATGCCGGGACCGCTGTGGTTCGTTCTTGCATATAGGTTGGTTTTGCATTTCTCCCCCTGATCAAGTTGCATTTACCCCCTTTATGAAGCAAGCAAGGATAAAGTCGAATAGAAAAGAGGGATTACTCCCTCTCCCCTCATTGGTTCGATTGCTCATTTTTTAGTACAAATCGCGGTCTGTCGGAGTTATCGGCAAATAATACCGTTTATATGCAGCCAATACTGCCAGCCTGAAAATTACATCTTCTGCAGCCAAAAAACCAACGAACGGCTGTGTTCCGCGTGCGCTTTTCCGCAGAGGTCACAGCAATTCCAAAGCGGCTGTCAGAGCAGCTGTCCTGGCTTTCGGGGGGTCATCGTCCCCGCCTATTATAAGCACATCGTCCTCGGCCATACCCGACACATTCCTTATAAGTTCTGACAGCTCCGGCGATTCCCTGTCCGCATCCCAGTCCGGGGGCACGGTCATGCGGCCGTTCCGGATCACGAACGTAGTGCATCCGGAGGACCCCGCGCGGATCCCCGCATCTCTCTGCATCATTCCGTTGGTTATCTTATACGACATGCCTTTCACAAGCACAGCCTGCTGGCTGCTCCCCACTACAGAATCGATCGGTTCCATATTCACCATTCGGAGCGGGAGTCCAGAAAGAAACTCATCTCCATAATCGGACATCCGTATGCCCGTTTGGAACACGTGAATCAGCCCCGCCTTCTTCGCGATATCGGCGATCTTCCTTACGCTCCCTTCCCCGAGACCGAGATACTCGGCGGCACCCCGTCTGCTTATCTTCCCGCCCTCTTTCAGCAGCGAGAGGAACAGATATACCTCGGCGTCACCGAAGCGTCTGGCAGGTCCATGTTCCATTTTTCCGATGAGTTCCATCGGGGGCGAAATATGTTACGGATGGATAAACCATCTCATGCTGGCACTGTCAAATATTTACTTACCTGCCTTCCTGTATCACATTACCTTGCAGACAGCCGTTCCCGGCCGCTGCAGCCGCCTGCCCAGAAGGACCGCGCACATCCGGAGAACAGCTTATGCGGCCCCGCGTGGTCGTTATCAGACCCTGCCGCGAATGAACAGGAACGCCGCTGCTACGGCGCATGCGATGACCGCGCGACCCCTATGATCAGAACCGTTTGCCATCGGACGCCCGTCCTGCGGCCGATCGGCAACACTGCCGTTTGCGATCACTACGGCTTTCCTCTGATCTTCATTCCCTTTCCCGTCCGAGGCGGACATGATCGCCTCGCCCGGGAACAGGAGCCTGACAAGACCATCGCTGCCGGCGGCAATGCCATCAGCACAACTGCGAAGATCACCGCCGCCCCGATCGTCTTTTTGTTACCTGATCTCATTCTGTCACATCCCGGACCGGCTTCCGGCCCATCTTTATCCCCAGAGATACCGAGATATCCGGGACTGTTGCGTAAACCGCCGCCTGGGGTTATGAATGTGCCCAGGTTGGCACTGTTGAAAATGGTAAATTCTGACGGCTTATTCAGACAAACGGGAAAATAAGTAAGACTTGGGTCAGTTGCGGTGCCTGCGGAGCATGAACAGCAAAGTGAAGAGGACAGCGGCCGAGAATGCGATCGCAACCGCGATCGGCACGGCCGTGCCCGATTTGCCGTCGATTACCACATTTCCTCCGTAGTCCGCCCAGGAACCCGCGTGCGCGGAATCCGTGTGGATGGCCGTGTCTCCGGAAAACGCTCCTTCTCCGATCGTCGGCATATTTCCCAGGAAATACGCATCGCGAAGAGATCTGCAATCGTAGAACGCATTGTCTCCGATGCTCTTCAGCGTCTCCGGGAAAGTTATGCTTACTATTCCTCTGCATCCGGAAAACGCTTCGCTTCCTATGCTTTCAAGAGAATTCCCCAGTATCACTTCCTCCAATGCAATGCGGTTGACGAAGGCGCTTCCTCCTATCGATACTGCATCGGACAGGTCTGCGGATACCAGCCTGTTATCCGATCCGTGGCTAACATAAAATGCATTACTGCCGACGACCGTAATTTTTCCTTTTATTTCAAGGGATTCGAGTGCGGCGTAATAATCGAAGCACGATGCGGGTATTTCGGATATCCCGCTCCCGATAACCAGAACTCTGACGCCCGGACATACTCTGAACGCTCCTTCTCTCATGACCGTAACGGTATCCGGAATGATCAGGCTCGTGAACGAACCGCACATCCTGAACGCTTCGAATCCTATGAAACGGATGTTTCCGAGATTCACGTTCCCGAGAGACGGGCACTCTCTGAACGCCTCGTCGCATACGGTCTCAAGCGAATCGGGAATCACTGCGGACTCGAGTGTTTCGCATCCGTAGAATGCTCTCGTACCTATCCTCTTTATCCCTTCCGGAAGGACGACAGAAACCACTCCGGAGTATCTGAAAGACTCCTGATCCAACTCTGTAACCGCAACGCTCCCGCCGGGACCGGATACCGTTTTCGGGATTCTGACATCGGTTCCGTGTACCAATCCGGTCACTGTTGCATATCCCTCGATTATTGCATATGATATCACGGAATCTCCGGCTGCTGCTGTCCCCGTGTAATACACAGCAGAGCTCTCTCCCCATCCTGCGGACGGCTGCGAATGCAGCAGTTCCGTGCCCGGAGGGAAGACTGCCGGCTCCATATCGGGTCTGTCTCCCGTAAAATACACTCTTTCCAGATCCGCGAATCCGGAAAATGCTTCGGAAGATATGCGCAAGACTGTCTTCGGTATGACCAGTGCCTTTACTCCGAGGCATCCTCCTCCGCCCGTTATGTACCTGAGGGGGTATCCTTCCAGGGCGGAAGGTATTGTCAGGACCTCCTCGGAAGATGATACGGAGAGCAGCGTACTCTCGTACGGAGATCCCGCAGTCCCGCTGCCTGCCGTTTTGTATTCAAAGACAGCCCCGTCCGATTCGGAAAAGGATGCTTCGGAACCGAACGGTGCGATCGCAGACAGTCCTGCTATAACAGTCAGAAGAACAGCGGCTGCACATAGTAATCTCATATCAAAGCCTCGGTTTCCGGACTCCCAGGTTCTCTCTTATCGATACGAGTATCGACAGGAGCGGATGCCCTGTGATTTCCGATATTTTCATACATCCCATCTCTTTCTGGTACATGCGGCAGACCTCATCCAGTGCGGCGGGACCCGTTTTTCTTTCGGACACTGTCCTCCTTTCCGGTTTCTTTTCCGGAAACTTGGCCTGCCGCCATGCACGGGTTTTGCATTTGGGGCATCTTTCGGGAGGCCTGTCCGAACGGGAAAACCATTCGTGGCCACACTTGATGCATGTGCATCGAACAGAATCCTCAGCCCACCTGTACGAACCGCAGCTCGGACATCTCAGCGGCTCACCTCTGCGCGGACTCCACTTATACCCACATTTGCGGCATGAGCGTTCCATATCCGAGTCCGCTGTGGGACGGTAGTCTTTGATCAGTCTCCCGCAATGCGGACAGCGGCCCGCCGATACCGTCTTCTCTCTCATATTCTCGGAAAACACCCCATTCGTCACGGAATCATGCATGTACGATCCACTTCTATATTTGGATGTATATTCCAATATCATTCAACCTATTTAGTAGCATCTGAAAAATGCCGCAGAGCGGGTTCAGGCACATCGAAACGGCATGGCGACAGTTGGTTTATTTGACCGACAGTAATACTTGACAGGATATCCGATTTTACATTTACTTGCGGAAGGAGAGCCTGGCCATGCGTATGCAACCGTAATGTTCCAAAGGACAGCCGTTGCCTCAATGCTGTCACAAATGAACTCCAGTAAGAAACTGCGGCATAAAACTGCCGTGTGCAGACTGCCGTACGAATGCCTTTGGCGGGACACTGTCTGAATCCGTTTCTTCAAAATCAGACAAAGGGGCCGTTTTCCGATGCTGTTTTATTGCCGTATTTCTTCCTCCGTCTGATGAGGAACGCCAAAGCGGAAGATTTTTCCGAGATCATAAGCCGGGAGATATGCGGCGGAGAGACCAACCGTCTTGAATTCAAATCTCAGCTTCCTCCGGACAGTAAGAGTATTGTCAAGACCGCAGTCGCTTTTTCAAATTCTTCGGGCGGAAAGATCCTGGTCGGCGTGGATGACAAAGGCAAAGTTATAGGGGTGCCGGATGATGATCTGTTCAAAATCAAAGACATGGTGGCAGACGCCATTTCGAACTCGGCCCGTCCGCAGATCACTCCTGAGGTTTTTGTTGTTACTGCGGACGGCAAAAGCATAATTGTCATCAGAATTCCCCCCGGACTGCTTTGTCCGTATTATGTAAAATCCCTCTCAAAATCCCACGGAACATACATTCGGGTCGGCGGAATCAGCATCCAGGCAGATTCTGAAACCATAAAAGGATTAGAGATACGCGGCAGAGGTCTGTCGTTCGACGGTCTTGATTATCCTGCGATTCCGGCCGATGATGACAGTATCGATGCTCTGTGCACACACCTGAGTTCATTCGGAAAAGAGAAGTTCACGGTTCAAAATCTGGTCAATTTGGGAGTTCTGAAAGAAAATGTCTCGGAGTACGTTGCCACGTTCGCATTTGCATTGCTGACATCCAATCCTTTCCCGCATTCTATCATCCAATGCGCATGTTTTGCCGGAAACGACGACAGCACATTCCGAGACCGCAGAGAACTTACAGGCAGCATAATTGATCAGGTGAACGATGCAGTGGGTTTTGTAGCAAAACACATCAATATCGGCGGAAAATTGGACGGGATAGTTATGAAGGACATCTATGAGGTTCCGAAGGATGCTATCCGCGAAGCGATAGTAAACGCTGTTGTTCACCGCGATTACAGAGCGGAAAGCGGTACGATACACATCTCAGTTTTCGATAACAGAATAGATATTCTGTCTCCCGGACTTCCACTCGGTTTTGATATCAATGATCTTACGTCAGGCCGTTCCGAGATACGCAATCGGGTCTTGGCATCGGTATTCAAATCAACCGGGTTTATAGAGCAATGGGGGACCGGAATAAACAAAATCATAAGGCTGTGCAGGGAAAGCGGCCTGGCGGTTCCGGAGTTCAGAGAAGAAGGCACATATTTCAGAGTTATCCTTCACAGACCGAAACCTCAGGATTATATCTCTCATCTCAAGGGCAATGCGCGGACAAACACCGTAACACTGACCAAGAATGAGGCAAGGGTGTACGAACTCATCAGTAGAGGTGAGTTTGTAAACAGATCCGATGCCGCAGAAGCGTTGGATATCTCGGAAAGCAGTGTCTCCCGTGCGATTCGTTCTCTGAGAGACAAAGGAGCAATAACCCGAATCGGCACACGTAAGAACGGAACATGGACCGCATCTGATTGAAGATTCTCATCCGATTCCAATATCACCGCACCGTCGGCTGAGGTAAAAAAGCGGAACGTGACATGATAAGCTGTCAGAGCATGCGGACCCGCGCACTATCCATTCAGTCTTGTGCTCACGTATGTGTTGCCGCTGATGTCCGACTCCTTCTCCTCTCCTGTCGGAGCGAGGATATGGTGTCATGTTTTACGTTCAGACGTCCCGAACTAATGAATGACACAATGATGACACAATGATGACACAATAAATCCGAGTTTGACACCTATACCTGTGTCGGCCTTGCTTTCGTTGACCGTACTGCGGTTTGCATCTCAAGTTTGACGCTTACATGATTTGACCCCGGGTTTGACGTTAGCAGGTATAGTGCAACATCTCCGGTCTGATGTTCTAAGTTGCCAAACACAAACAGACGAAAGACCATATTCTTCGTCGGAATCAAATCCTTTAAAGCTGCGGTCTCCATGGATCTGACAGCAAATAAGATAAGTGTCAAACACAGGATCAAAAGAATTCGGAAGATATTTGCATCCGCGGGGAATGAAGATTCGGTCTTCATCCTAAACAGCTGAACGAATAGCCAGATCCAAATCGTGTGCAGATGATAACAGAGAAATACAGTACTTGAAACGAAGATTCAAAATTTTAAATAAATTTTTTAATTAATATTTATTTAAAATTAATTTTGTATAAAGATAGGTTTTAATATTTTCCGTGCGATAGGATGTACATGGATTCCTTTGTAGGCAGATCCAAAGAACTGAGCATTCTCGAGGATCTATTCTCTCGTCCCGGCTCAGGAACGTGTGCCGTATACGGACGGAGGCGCATGGGCAAGACCGCGCTGCTGAAAGAATTCTGCAGGAACAAGAGATCGATCTTTCTCTCAGCGGCCGAGACGGATGAGGCCGGCAACTGCGAGAGGTTCAGCAGAGCAATAGAAGAACAGACTGGAAAGAGACCTCCGGAGACCGATCGTTTCTTCAAGATACTGGATTTCATAAAACACGGGTGCATCGAAGAAAAGACCGTTCTGGTGATAGATGAATATCCTTTTCTGGCCGTATCGGACGGCATATCTTCGGATGTTCAGAGATTCATAGATCACGATATGGACAGCGCACACATCCTGCTGATAATATGCGGTTCTTCAATATCGGCGATGTCTGAGGAGATCAGCGGGGGAGACAGACCGCTTTTCGGCAGATTCCCGAATCGCATAAAACTCAGACAGATGAGTTACAGAGAATGCCGGATGTTTCATCAGAATATGAATGCAGAGGATAACATGTCCCTGTTTCTGATCATAGGAGGGGTGCCGTTCTACCATGTATCGCTGAAGGAAAGGACCTTCGAAGCCTGCATAAAACGGGGGTTCCTCGAAGATCAGGCATTTCTTTTGGGTGAAGCGGACAGCATGGTGGACAGGGAAATGTCTCCTTCAGTACATCACAGGGCGATACTGTCGGCGATAGCCGGAGGGTCGACCCAACTGAAAAAAATAGCGGAAAAGTGCGGGATCTCTCCGCAGCTCTGCCAGAAGTATCTCCGAAATCTGATATCATTGGACTGTGCGGAGATAGTGACTCCTATGGGAAATGCACCAAAACATCCGATATATCGTATCTGCGACCATCTTTTGGCTTTTCACAATGCGGTCATCATCAGGAACGGAAATCTGATCGAGACCGCAGGTCCCGAAGTGTCTTTCAGGAGGATATCCGCAGATATAAGCTCGCATATGGGACATATGTTCGAGAATGTATGCAGATCTTACATATGTGATACATATCCCTGCATCAGATCCGGAAAATGGTGGGGACGCATAAGAGATACTGACACGGATATCGATGCGGTCGCAGTGATCACAGAAGGCAGGAATGACAGGTCCTTGTTCGCCGAGTGCAAGTACACATCGAAGAAGATGCAGATCGGAGATATGATGAGCCTCATCGAACGATCCTCGTACGTAAAGGGTCTCATGAACGCAGATTACTGTCTCTTCTCCCGGTCGGGATTCGCACCGTCCCTGGAGGAGGCTGCAGAGGAACGCGGCGTGAAGCTCATAGGGCTGGACGACATGTACGGCATTCAGGCAGACAAGGTGCAATGAAAGTCCTTTCCGGATCGATCTTATCAGTATTTGCATCTCGGTCCTGACCTCGGCAGCGGAAGGTCTGCTGTCAAATTTTCTCGATATTCAAATCAACTGTAGACAGGATTTACGTTCAATCTTCGGGACTGTCTTTGTCTTTTCCGATCAGCAATACGTTGAGTCCAAATCTGCTGTCTTCGGATACTTCAGTCTCTATGTAAAAGACATCCTTCATGTTCTCGGGGATCATGACTTTTATCGTATCGCCGATCTTGTGTATCTTCTTATTCTGCATTATTACAATTCTGTCGCAGTATCTGGAGGCCAGCACTATGTCGTGCGTAACTATCAGGACCAGAATGTTCTTCTCTTTTGACAGCCTGTGTATCATTTCCAGAAGATCGAACTGATGGTTTATGTCCAAATGCAGCGTCGGCTCGTCGAGAAGCAGAATCTCCGGTTCCTGAGCAAGCGCACGCGCTATCATGACTCTTCTCCTCTCTCCTCCGCTTAATTCATTTATCGGTCTGTCGGCGAATTTCAGGATTCCTGTGTCCTTCATCGCCTGGAACACTGCCCTCACGTCATCTCCTTCTTTTCTTCCTTCGTCATCCATTCTGGAGTATCTGCCCATCGTCACCGTGTCATAAACCGAAAACGGAAATGTTACGTTCGTTGTCTGCGTAACGAACGCAATCTTTTTTGCGATCTCTCTCCGTGACATTTCCGAGACCTGACAGCCGTCCACCGTCACAGATCCCATACCGGGGACCAAAGATGAATTCACACATTTCAGAAGCGTCGTCTTGCCGCACCCGTTCTGACCTATGATGCCCACAATCTCTCCCCTCTCCGCGGTTAGGTCTATCTTGCACAGAACATCCCGTCTGTCGTATGAAAAACATAATTCTTTGATCTCCAGGCTCATATCAATCCCATATCTCATTTTTTCTTGTTCTCATCACGTATATGAAAAACGGTGCGCCTATCAGAGATGTCAGAACTCCCACCGGAAGGGCCATGGCGAATGCAGATTTTGCAATCGTGTCCATGGCTATCATGAATATTCCTCCTCCGAAAACACAGAGCGGTATCAGAAGGGCGTGGTTGGGTCCGACCAGCATCCTGAAGATGTGCGGTACGATCAGCCCGACGAATCCTATAACTCCGCTTATCGCGACGGACCCTCCGACTGCCAGGGATGTCGCCAGTATCATCAGTATCCTGAGCTTTTTGATATTGACTCCGATGTTGGCCGCCTGTTCCTCTCCTGCGGCTATCAGATTCAGTTCTTTTATGCTGAACAGCATAATCAAGAGTCCCGCTGAGATAGGAATTATAGCAAGCTGGAATGACTGCCATCCGCAGTTGTTGAAACTCCCCATTGTCCAATACACTATGCCTGACAGGACATTTTCGTTTACCACATACTGCAGCAGCGACAGCATCCCGCTGAAGAACGCACCTATGGCCACACCCGCAAGCAAAAGTGTAGTCGACACAACACCGTATTTCGTTCTGGCGAGCATATACACTGCCCCCATCGTAAGAAAGCAAAATATGAACGCCATGCCCGGGACCATATACCTTCCCATAAAACCTCCGATTCCGAATGCCAAGGCCAATGCCGCCCCGAATGCCGCACCGGAAGATATCCCGAGTACGGACGGCGATGCCATCGGGTTTTTGAAAAGACTCTGCATCACCAATCCGGATGCTGACAGTGCCGCCCCGACAGCGATACAGCATAAGAGTCTCGGAACTCTTACATCGATTATTATGTAACTTCCTACGGAATCACCTGACATTCCGGAAAGTATGCTGAGTATGTCAGTTATTGAAAGACTGTAATTTCCGATCATCAAAGTGACCAGGAACGTCAGAATCAGACCTAAACCGGCCGCCGCAACTATCGATTTCGACCTTCTCGATACGGCCCGTTGATAGTTCTCCAGATCTTCAACGGTTTTGAGTTCGATCATTCCGATCCTCACAGAAATAAAAAAAACAGGGCGGGTCGCCCTTAATTGTTTATTCTCATTCTCTCGTCAAGGTTGCGGCCGTCGTTCGTGTACCATACCAGGTATACGGGCTTGTCGGTCAGTAACGATTCCAGATCATGTTCGGCACCGTCCAGCAGCGACGTATCGAATCCCAGGAAGTTCAGTATGACCTTTCCCATTGCCGAGTTTATGGCCTTGCCGGAAGATCCTTCCCAATATGCTTTGACTGTCTCTCCCCCATCTGTCTTCTCCTGGACAGAGTGGTAGACCCTGTACAGTCTGAGCTGTATGTCTTCTATGAGTTTGTCGACTGTCTCTTCGCTGAATCCCATCAGGAGTCCGATGCACTGGATCGACGGAAAGACCTCTTTAATCTCCGAGGGAGAGAAGAACGCATAGTATGATTCTGTTGCATCGCATGGTCCGGTGTTGTTATTGTAATGTTCGCTTGTCAAAATACGGGTCCCGGATGCGAAATATATGACATTTCCGTCTGTCTTTTCATTAGCCTGCCTGAGGGCGGATGTAAGTTTCTCACTGTCCAGGCTCTGAACGGAGTTCACTCCCAGGTCATAGTAAGAGTCTTTGCTTACAGTCTTCAGCATATAGTCCACATCGTTGTCCTCATAGTATGAATACTGCATTCCTCCGGCAATCGTACCGTTCATGTAGTCCAATATATTTTGGTTCGCGTAACTCTCATCTGAGTACATCTCCTCACCGTATTCGGTGCATATGAGATAGTACAGAGTCTCCGAATACATTGTGCCCATGGCCAAAGCGGTGTCTGACACGGGAATCTTCTTTGTGTCTGTTCCCTTGGTACCCGTTGTTATCTTGACATCGTATGTTCCGTCGGGATTCGCTTTCAGCATAGGTTCCCAACTGCAATACTCGTTCCAGAACTCTGTATCCGCTTTTGCATCGGCAAGCGTAAGACTGCTGCTGACCAGATCTCCGTAGTAGTCTCTGTACATATCTTCTATTGTGACTATCACTGCGGGTGTTGCGGAACATTTTCCCATGTCAACCTCGCTGACAACGGCACCCAGTTTATACAATGCTTTTTTCTCTGTTTCCCCTGAGTTAAGGAATGCATAAACTCCGACGGCTGCTGCCGCAAGAATAACTGCGGCAGCAATTGCCATTAATTTGTTATTTACCATTATATTTCCTCCGCTTGGATTAACCATCCAATGTACAGGTTACCGTCTATAAATATATGATGGATGATAAATCCAATTAGATTGCTTCTGCCGCCTGTATTCTGCTCTGCTAAACACTTATTCGAAATCAAATTCAGACATCGGCGGTATCCGGACACACCTTCCATATTGTAAATTGGGGACAGAGTATAAAAAATTCAAAGTTTGCATCATGTACCGGCCTCCGAAAAAAGCACGGACGCCGGGTCAGCACAGATTTCCCGGACCGCCGTTCCGAACATATCCGTGCATGCTGCAGTCCCGCCGTTATTTCATTCCTGTCGGGTGCTGCTCAGAAACATACCCGTGGCAGTTGCCGACAGACCTACGGCGCACACCATTGAAAATGTGCGCCTCGGTCCGGCGTGTTCAGCCGCATTTCTTACTTGCGCAGTGATTTCGGTTCGCAGCTTTATCCGGCAGCACGACAGATTTGTCGAATACCACCGCCTTTTGGATAATATTGTCGGACCCCCACTCGGCCAGAAGCTTCAGCGCAGGTATCAGACTCTTTCCTCTGTCGGAGAGGGAATATTCGACACAGACCGGGACCTCGGCTCTCGCTGTCCTTATTATCAGACCGTCGTTCTCCATTTCCCTGAGCTGTTTGGTGAGTATTCTGGGGGAGACCATCTCCAGTTCCCTCATAAGCTGGTTGAATCTCAGTCCGCCTTTCATGCAGAGCTTACACAGAATGGTCGCCTTCCATCTGCCGCCGATGACCATCATCGAGGCATCCAGGGCACAGTCTATCCTTGGCACGCGGGTCCTGCTCTCCATGACGGCAATCATGCGGTACAGATATACATAAATTGCTGATTAACAATCATTATATACTGTTACTATCATTTTGATAGTGGTGATTCAATGTCGATAGTGGCAATCATATCCAGTCCCAGGAAGAAAGGCAACACGAGCACAATAGTGCAGGCAATGATAGAAGGAGCGAAAGAGAACGGCAAGGAAGTCAAAGAATACTACCTAAATCAGCTTTCCAACGCAAAAGGCTGCCAGGCATGCATGGCATGCAAATCATCTGTCGGCTGCGCCGTAAAAGATGACCATGCGGAGATCCTCGGAGCTATGAGGGACGCAGAAGGCGTTATTCTTTCTACACCCTGTTATTTCGGAGAATCGGACGGACAGTTCAAACTTCTGCAGGATCGATTTTACAGTTTTGTGGGCCAGAACTTCGTGCCCAATATAGGCTCCGGGAAGAAACTCGCGACTGTGGTAAGCTGCGGTGCGGGCGCGGAGAGCGCAAAAGCGATGGCAGACAAAATCGAAGGCATTATGGCCGGAATGCTGAAATTTGAACCCGTAGGGAAGATCGTATTCACGGATGCCAATCCTCCCGACACGGCTTCCAAAAATGGTTCCGTTTTGAAGGAAGCGGAATCAATAGGAAAGAAACTCTGATCGAAATGAGTTCCCCGTCAGAATCAAACCCCTTAAACACATTTACCGTTTACAGTTTTAGTGAGGCATTCCTAACATTTATCTATATTATAACCGTTGCATCATAACAATGACGACCGGAAACCGCGAGGATTACCTCATAAACATACTCAGGCTCACCGAGGGCAAGAACACCACGAAGACTACTGAGCTGGCAGCTTTTATGAAGGTATCTCCTGCGAGTGTTACGGAAATGCTTAAAGTCCTTTCCAATGAAGGCTTGGTCGAATATGAAAGATATCATGGCGTGAAACTTACGGAGGAAGGTCTGTCTTACGCACGGGTCGTCAGAAAAAAGCACCATGTGCTGGAAAATTTCCTTATGAATGTTTTGGATCAGGACAGCGAAACGGCTCACCGGGAGGCGCATGTTCTTGAACACGCACTGTCCGAAGAGTCTGCCATCAGAATATGTCAGATGCTCGGCACTCAGGTCGACAGCGACTGTCAGGTCTGCTCCACACCATGCAAAGCCGCATCATCCGACGGTATGAACGTTACGGCTTCGCTGTCGGATCTGAATCCCGGCGAACGCGGCATAGTTTCCCACCTTAAAAACGATGATCCGGCAGTCATCAAGAAGCTCATACTCATGGGTTTCGTGCCCGGACGGGAACTTGTATTGGACCAAGACTCTCCCGGCGACAGTGTGACAATGGTCAGGGTGGACGGTTCGATACTGGTATTGGATGCCCGTCTCGCATCATCCGTCTACATCGACACTACTGAATGATCAGCGGTGCGTAAACACCGCTGTGACTGCATCCGGGGATACGGTTTCCAATCTGGCAAATCCAACCCTTTCGAACTGTACAGTGCTGCCGCACTCATTGAGAATAACATCTTCTGTCAGACCGCTGACCGTACTTCCGTCGGGCATGATCATATCGGTCTTCACACTGTCTCTGCCCACCCACTGCACGGCCCTGATCCCCGTTTTCAGAATGGAGAGATCATTGCCAGCATACTTTGCCGGCGTGCCGTATCCGAGGTTGCAGAGATCTTTCAGACGTATCTGCTTCTTTTCGCAGAAAATCTTCGAATCATCAGGCGATATGAATACTGTTTTGCTTCCGTCCAAAAGATATTCGCGGCTTCCCCTTTCCGGGTGATCTGGATGGACCGGTGCTTTCCCCTTTATTATGTCAATGCCGTCGATATCGTACCTCACCGGATCCGCCACAAAAAAATACCTGTTGGATACATCATCTATCAAGTCGCGGTTCATTCCGTACAGGTTATCCCACGAGAACTGTATATCCACGGACTTTATGCCGCTTTCCACCCAGTATCTTCGGATGGCTTCCGGCCTTATCCCCCTTCTTTTCATTGCCCTGACAGTTCCCGTCCTGACATCGTCCCATCCGCTGTAATCTCCGGAAGCTATACTCTCTTTGATCAGTGAAGTTTTGAGTACAGTATCGGGTATGTTTACGAGTCCGTAATGATAATACACAGGTTTCTTCCATCCGAAATAATCGAACACGTACTCCTGTCTCAGAGTATTGTTCAGGTGATCTTTTCCGCGTATCACGTGTGTAACCCCGAGAAGATGATCGTCTATCGCAACAGAGAGATTCATCATTGGATACACACGGTATATGCTGCCTGTTCTCGGATGGGGATGATCCACTATCCTGAGCGCAACGAAATCCCTGACTGCGGGATTCGGGTGTGTTATTTCTGTCTTCACGACTGCGACAGCCCCTCCTTCGCCGTATTCCCCGCCGAGAAGTCTGTCATACCTTTCCGACTGCGTGTCTGCCGGAAGATTGCGGCAGGGGCATTCCTTCTTTTCCTCTTTCATTCCTCTCCAGTCATCCGCATTGCATGTGCATACATACGCATGCCCGGCGTCTATGAGTTTTCTCACATAATCGTAATATATTTCGAACCTGTCCGATTGGATAATATTTTCGTGTATCTCCACTCCAAGCCAATCGAGATCTTCGGGTATTGTTCTATATGCGTCAGGATCTATCTTCTCCGGGTTTGTGTCCTCGTATCTCGCTATCAGCTTACCGCCGTATCTCCTGACATATTCGTCATTGAGTATGGATACGCGGGTATGCCCGATGTGAAGCGGACCCGACGGTCCGGGAGCTATTCTCATCACAACCTTGCCGTGGACGGCATCTCTGAGTTCTGGCAGTTCGTGGACTCTTTCCTTCTTCTCTTTGGCAAGGAGGGACGGATCCAGTTCTCCAAGGGCTTTGATCTGCGCATCAGGCTGCATTCTGTTGACCTCTGATACAACGGACTCTATCAGAGGCGTTAATTCTCCCGCCCTGTTCCTGTATTCCGGATTCTCGCCGAGCACCTTTCCGACAATGGATTTTGGGTTTGCGGTTCCTTTGAAAAATACTGCATTCTGCAGCGCATATTTTCGTATAAGCGTCTCGGTGCTGTCATCCGACATGCCTGTGCATTTTACTTCACATATTTATGATGTTCATCCGAACAAACTGTGTTCGGCAAACATCAGTTTCTTCTTTTCGGCCGGTGTACGGAAACCGAAAGATAATCAAACAGACGTAAAGCTGCGAACGGATGAAAGAACAGAATGCCTTACGGATTCTTTGATTCGGAAGAACCGGTGATTCGAACAGAACAGAGGCGCATAAGTATGGATTTATCGGAATTGCAAAAAGAATGCGGAAGAGAGACCGCCGCACTCGCGGCGGTCTCTTTTGTTTATGTTCGGAGGAATAAATTGGAAAAAAGGGGGATAGAGAAGATCAGTTGCCGTCTTCTTCCTCATCATCCTTCCTGTGTTTAAGGAAGAACAGAAACATCCATGCTATTATGATACAAGCAAGGAACGCTGCTATTGCAAGAGCAGGAACCCAATGAGATACACCATCATATGAATCTCCGTCTGAACTGTTGTTCCCGTCGCCTGCACTGCCTGTGTAGTTCCCTGAATCGTTTCCTCCGGTGCTGTCGCTCATGTTTCCGCTATCGGACCCTCCTCCCGAACCGCTGCCTGCGGAGACTGATACGGTTACGTGAATATCAGAACGTATATCGGATATCTTATACCGTCCGTCCGCCTGGAGAGTTATATCTGCGGTTCCGGAAACGACGGAAGGATATGCAGTATATCCTTCCGGTGTGTTCACCGTGAAGGTAAGTTCTCCATTATACGTTACGGTTAACGGTGAAGACGATAAAGATACGGGAGAACCGTTTGCGTATACGGTACAGTTAGGATCATAATCAAACGCAATACTGTAATAAGTATCCGGAGAAGATGGATGAACAGGTATCAGCGAAGCGTATGCCGTTAACGATACGGCTTCGGTTACCGCTATGGTTGATGGATTATCTTCGGACTCCGAAGACCACTCCTTGAATTCGTATCCGGTCTCGGGAACGGCTGTTATCACAAGAGTATCGCCGTGATTTACCGTAATCGGTGCGGCATAGGGAACAGCGGCACTATTATTGACTTTGTACGTGAATCCTCCGATTCCTGTTCCCCATGCAAGAGATACTTTGTATTCAATGATCTTCAGAGTAATATTCTTACCCGTAACGCTTACAGTCAGAGGGGATACATTCGGAGTACCCGTCGGAGCGTATCCTGTTTCGGATACGGTTATGTATCCGGACGTACCGGCAGGTATGTCTCTTATTATGTATCTGCCATATTCATCGGTTATCGCAGAGTACGTATCTGAATCTGACTTCAGATATACTGTTGCACCTGCGACGGGTCCGCCGTCATCATGATAAGTGAGAGACCCGGACACGGAACATTTAACCAGTTTCCATTCCGCCCCGTCCCATTCGTATTCAGCATCGCTGTAGTACAGTTTTCTTCCGGTGTCTCCGGCTATGCCTCCTTTTCCGTCTTCGCTGTTAGGATCATAATCTAAGGAAAGAATGTCTCTGAGCGTCAGAGATATTGGGGTATTGGCGTCGGGCAGTTTCCAGTTGTTCGCCGCATCTTTTTTGAAAAATGTGTCTATGGTTCCCTTCTCGGTGATATTTCCGTTTACGAGTCCGCCTGTGACTGTTACGGATGTCAGGCTGCTGCAATTGTAGAATGCCTGGTCGCCGATGCTTCCCACATCACCCGGTATTGTCACGGTTTCGAGGCTGTAACAGTAATAGAATGCCTGGTCGCCGATGCTTCCCACATCACCCAGTATCGTCACGGTTTCGAGGCTGTTGCAGCCATAGAATACCTCCCCGCCGATGGTTCCCACGTTACCCTGTATTGTCACGGTTTCGAGGTTGTTGCAACTATTGAATGCCTGAGTGCCGATGGTTTTCACGTTACCCTGTATTGTCACGGTTTTGAGGCTGTAGCAATCACGGAATGCAAGGTCGCCGATGGTTCCCACGTTACCCTGTATTGTCACGGTTTCGAGGCTGTCGCAATATAAGAATGCAAATTTGCCGATGCTTTCCGCGTTACCCTATATTGTCACGGTTTCGAGGCTGTCGCAGTCATAGAATGCATAGTCGCCGATGGTTCCCACATCACCCAGTATTGTCACGGTTTCAAGGCTGTCGCAGCCATAGAGTGCAAGGTCGCCGATGGTTGTCACGCCCGATTCTATCTCAACGCGCACTATGTTCTGTATCTCGCCCCACCACGGCGTATCTACTGCACCCGCATCATACGTGTAATTATCCATGGCACCGGAACCGGACACCGTGAGAACACCCTCGTTCGTGAGAGTCCAAGTCAGGCTGCTTCCGCAGGTACCGCTGTCAATGATATCGGCATCGGATTCGTTCGATTCCGTGTATGTCACAAAGAATGCCGCTGCGAGAAACAGAGCAGCGGCAAATAAAACTGTTAAGTTCAGACGGCCGGGGGAATTTAGAATTCCCCCCCCCCCTGTATGGGCGGGCGGATGTTTTGACGGAAGAAAGGATTCCTTCCGGGGATTTAAGATTCATGAGTTTTTCTCCTTACTGTGTTTGGCACTGTATTGCTTCAATGTGCCCGTGGGCGCATCCGCAAATACGTATAAAACACATCCGCATCCGAACTGTGCTTGTAAATCCTTACGGCAGTGCCCGAAAGTCCCCTCTGCTCCTTCTAAGATCGGCTTATGCGCGGGTATAGCATACCAGTACGGTCGCAGAAACAGCCTTATCGCGGATGCCCGCTCCTCTCCGCACATCTTTTTGAAGGGAAAACAGGCTGTTACCATACACGGTCGTCCCGACTTTAGACTAATAATATAAAGATGAATAACCTACGGCGGAGTATGTCATTCAGGGACTTTCTGGGAGAAAAAGTCTGTACCGTTAAGTACGGAATTGATCCCGCTTCGGTAGAAATAACCGAAACACTGCTGGAAGATCAGAACACAACGGTGCTGTTCGAGAATGTGAACGGAAAAAAAGCGGCTGGGAATGTCTTCTCCACCAGAAAGAAGATGGCGGATGCCATGAATATTTCCCCTGACGGCATAGTCGGACACATACTGCATGCTATAGACTCTCCCTGCGATGTCAGCCTCATTGAAGGCCCAGAATTTCGGAATGTTTCTCTGAAAACAGATCTTATTTCTCTCCCTGTTCCCCTGTATTACCCGGGAGACGGAGGCAGATACATAACCGCCGGGGTGATAATAGCCGAGTACAATGGAAAGAAAAACGTCTCATTCCACAGGATGATGGTCGCCGGCAGGGACAAACTGGCAGTCAGGCTTGTTCCCAGACATCTTTTCACGATGTACAATGAAGCCAAAAAAGACGGAAAAGAACTCGACATATCGATATGCATTGGTCTTCCTCCGGAGGTGCTCCTGGCAGCGGCCGTGTCGGCAGATTACGGGACGGACGAACTCAGAATTGCATCATCGATGTTCATGAAGGGTCACGGCAGGCCCCTGGATGTCGGAAAATGCGATAACGGTCTGCTTGTTCCATCTCTGTCAGACTATGTGTTCGAGGGGAAGATCACGTTCGAGACGGTCTCCGAGGGTCCCTTCGTCGACATAACAGGAACATATGACACAGTAAGAGAACAGCCAGTGATCAGAATTGAAAAAACGTGGTCATGCAAAGACCCGGTCTTCCATCTCCTGCTCCCCGGAGGCTACGACCACTTCCTGCTGATGGGACTTCCGCGCGAACCGATGATACTGAAGACAGTAAGACAGGTCGTCCCAAGAGTAAAAGCCGTCCGCCTGACGGAGGGCGGATGCTGCTGGCTTAACGGCGTGGTCTCCATCGCAAAGAACAAAGAGGGCGACGGCGTCAATGCAATACTTGCGGCATTCACCGGCCACCCCTCCATGAAGCAGGTGATCGTCGTAGACGACGACATTGATATTTTCAACGACAGAGAGGTGGAGTGGGCGGTCTCGACGAGAATGCAGGGGGACAGAATTATAAAGATACCAGGTGTGGCAGGGTCATCCCTCGATCCGAGCATAGATGAGCATTCCAAAACTACATACAAGGTAGGTTACGACGCAACTGTGCCGCTGGACAAAGACAGAAGTCTGTTCGAGAAAGCGAGGATCTCCGATCACCGCTGAGAGTTCCACCAATCTTTTTTCCTGTATATCGTATCGTTTCTGTCGGGACCTATGCTTATTATTTCGGCCGGGATATTGAGATGCTGTTCTATGAACTCTACGTATCTTTTCATCTCATCCGGCAGAGCGTCGTATCCTCCCCGGACGACCGAGTCGGTATCATTCCATCCCTTCCACCCATTCATTATTTTGTAGATGGGTTCCGCTTTCTCAATCCTTGATATAGACGCCGGAAAATATTTTGTCTCTTTGCCGTCGATCCTGTATGCAGTGCACACCGGAAGTTCTTCATAATCGCTGAGCACGTCCAATTTTGTTATCGCCAGAGATGAGAACCCGCATATCCGTGACGAGTGTTCCGCAACGACCAGATCCAGCCAGCCGCATCTTCTCCCTCTTCCGGTGGTCACCCCGAATTCTCCGCCTTTTCTCTGCAGTATCTCTGCCTCTTCCCCCGACAGCTCGGTGACTAACGGACCCTCTCCGACACGGGTCGTATACGCTTTCAGGCAGCCGATGACTTTCCCGATACGATTGGGAGCAACTCCCGCACCGGTGCATATTCCTCCGCTGCATGTTGACGACGACGTAACGTAGGGGTAGGTTCCGTGATCTATGTCAAGCATGGCACCCTGCGCACCTTCGAACAATACGTTTCTGCCGGTGTCAAGTGCCTCGTTGATCAGGACAGATGTGTCGCAGATGTATCTGCCGACCTTATCCCGCCATCCTTTAAGTTTGCCGAACAGCATATCCGTATCGCAGCCGCACGGCTCTGCCTCAAGCATTGCCATCATATCCTTCTTATATGGAAGGTTGAAGTCCGCCTTCTCCCGGATATCATCCTCCAGAAGGTCCCCTGCACGTATGCCTATCCTTGCGATTTTATCCTGATACGAGGGACCTATTCCCTTCTTTGTTGTTCCTACTGCCCTGCTGCCTCTGTATTTTTCTTCGGCACCATCCAGTTTTTTGTGGTAATTGAGTATAAGATGCGCCCTGTCTGAGATCCTGAGTCCGTCAACGGAACCGCCGGCTTTAACGACCTGATCCATCTCATCCAGAAGTTCATCCATATTGACCACGGCACCGTTGCCTATGACGGCAAGCTTACCCTCTCTGACGACACCCGACGGCAGACCGTGGAGCTTAAACACTCTGTCGCCGACGATTATCGTATGTCCTGCGTTGTTTCCGCCTTGAAAACGGACGATGATTTCAGCATCCTCGCCCAGGCAGTCTGTTATCTTTCCTTTACCCTCATCTCCCCACTGAGCTCCGATGATCGCAAGACCAGGCAAAATCGCACCTGTGTTCTCCAGTCTCTCTCTCCCTATAAACATTGCCATCGCCGCCCATCTCGTTTCGGGAATCTGTTCTGACCGGCCGAATTACTCCGAACCTGCTGCCATGTATCGAAAAAGACAATGGCTTGGTATTCGTACGGCGGCCGTTCGGACTTCTTCAGTCTGTTTGGGCCGTTCTGTGTCCATTCGGCCACCGAGGGTTTCAATATCAAAGCATAGGTGCACCTGATGTCAAACGCAATTATTTGGCTGATACCGGGATTCAGAATGCCGTTATGGGCTTCGGATCGGATTACACCGTTCCGGAACTCAGGAGCAGAGGGTACTGCATGCGGGCAGGAGACAAAAGAGGCGGAGAAGCGAATCCGATCGGAGAGAATAATGGCCAGGTCATTTTCCGCTGTCAGGGCTGGATTCGCGGTAAACGGATATGACATCTTCCGTTTCCAGATCCGTTTTGAAGGATGTCGGACTCATATGCGTCGGTGCTGCCCTCCCCGCGGCATTCAGAGCATCCAGAAGATCGTCCATTTTCGGCGGAGACATCTTCGTGAATGACGAAAGTTCGCTCACGTCATAGAGGAAAACTTTCTCGTCGAGTTCATTTCTCCACAGCCTCAGCATTTTCACGCAGCGTTTTTCGTCTTCAAGGCTCTCCGCATTCATTCTCCCCAGAAGTGCTTTGTCGTGCAGGGGGCCGAGCCAGAACGGCCCTTTGCTGTGCCGTACATCCGGATATTCGGATGTCGACCGCTTCAGTGTGGCCGGATCATAGTGCATGAATCCGATCTGCCCAAGCGATCTGTCGGTGGCATCCGCTCCCTCCTCAACCTGCGCATACACTCTGAAGTAATGATCCGCATAGAACGAAAGAAGGGGCTTCATGCCCCTGTCGAATTTGGCCAATTCTTTGGCCATCACACACATGAGTATGCGGAGTCCGCCCTCGTGACACATATACCCCCGTATCGGCTCAGACTGATACTTCCTCCTGCATTTTCCCGCCTGTGCTCCGGCAAGAGGTGCGGTGTCTGTCGCCGTTACAGCGATAATCCCCTTCTTTTTGCATCCCCTGACAGCCGATTGTATGAACTGGACCGGAGATCCGAACGGATCGATATCGACATAATCAAAAGACTGGTCCGAGAACAGCACATGCATATCCATGTTCGACGATACACAGTTGGAGAGCGAGTTCAGCGATATGTTGTAATCGATATATGGGATAGCTTTAGGGTCCGCGTCGTTGGCAGTAACCGTTGTGTTCTTTACTTCATTTGCCACCCTGACCGCTCTGGAACCTGTTGCACTCATTGCATCTGCGACCGATACGGTGTTCCTCTCCAGGGCCTTCAGAAGCATTACGCTTACGTCTCTCCCGAAAGCCATCTGTCTGTTGAAAAATACGTCAGAGGTCCTGGTGCCGGGGCCGTGCGACGAATGTCTTTCGGGCACAAGCAGTCTGGTCCGGCCTTCTTTGATCTCGACACCTGAAAGCATCAGACATTTTCACCATTCATCAGGCGCAGGATCTTGTAAGGCAGAATATTCCTGTTCGTCGGAGTCACTTCCAGAATTCTCACGTCATCCCTTCTCCGGATGTCCTGCAGAAGAGGATTCCTTGATTTTTTGTGCAGCGTCAATATCATCGGTTTGTCGGCATCCAGAGCTTCCTTTACCACATCTATGAATGCCTGGCTTTCCACTTCGACTTTGCCGACTTCGTCTATGACGATAATGTCGCACTCCTCGCAGGCCGTTCTTATTGCAGAGATGCTCACTTTCTCGAATTCTGCAAGATCGACACCTATCTTGCCTATCATGATCTTGCTCTCGATGTCAGCACTTGCAAACACCCGTTTCTCTCCAGTCTGGATGTTCCTTACCGAGAATCCCGTCCTCCTTTTGCCGTCGGTAAGAGGTTCGTCTATCATGCCTCCGATGGCCAGCTGTTCATCGGAAAGCATTTCGATCACTTTGAGAAGAGCATATGTCTTACCTGAACCGGGAAGACCAGTAATACCGATTTTAATGTCGCTGATCATTTCCTATCACACCTTGAAACTGGTTCCATGCAGGTCAACACCCTCCATGGCATAGGAGATATAAATAACACAGCCAGTTATTCAGCATCGGACACATACATCAGCGGATATTTCAGTACAGAGTCGTACCTCATCTCCGCCTTGACGCGGGTATCGTTTATCTTTATAACCAGTATGACATCCAGCATGTCTCCCGACAGAGAACAGTATGAATACGCATCCTTTTTCGGACCTAAGATGTCCCTGTTGATCCGGATCTTCACGCTCTCGACGTACGGCTGTACCAACACGCCCTTCTCGATCGCATCTTCCAACACGCCGACACTGTTCTGATCCACAGGAACGCCGACGAACTGGTGATATATCGTCCCCATCTTTATGCCCGCCTCGAACATTGCTCTTTCCCTGACGGAACATTTGAATTTCCCGGATGCGAGGTCCTCTCTGCTGTCTGCCATCTGTCCCGACGTAACGGGAACAAGATTTAAAGGCTGTGCGGATTACTCCGTTGTATGGTCTCTGTCGCGGAGAGAATACTCGAACTGAAAAAGGAAAAGAACGCGGTTATTCTTGCCCACAACTACACATCTCCTGAGGTGCAGGATGTAGCCGATTATGTCGGGGACTCGCTCGGACTCTCGATAGCGGCATCGAATACAGATGCGGATATCATAATTTTCTGCGGAGTGTCGTTCATGGGAGAGACCGCAAAGATACTGAGTCCAGAAAAGACTGTTCTGATGCCGGAACCGGATGCCCACTGCGCCATGGCCGCGATGTGCACCGGAAAGGAACTGAAAGAATTCAGGGAATCCAATCCCGATTATGCAATAGTGGGGTACGTAAACAGCACCGCGGAGTCCAAAATGGAAATGGATATCTGCTGCACATCGTCCAATGCCGTCAGAGTGCTGGAGTCTCTCAGAGGGAGAAACGTGCTCTTTGTACCGGACATGAATCTGGGTGCCTACGCTGCGTCCGAAACAGGCATTAATGTCAGGCTCTGGAGAGGTTTCTGCTCTATACACCATTTCATAACACCGGCCAGGGTACGGCAGCTCAAAGAGAAACACCCCGGTGCTTTTATTATGGCACATCCTGAGTGCAGGATCGAAGTACTGGAACTTGCGGATCATATCGGATCGACCGAGTCGATGATATCCGCCGCACGGACATCCGACAGGAAGGAGTTCATCGTCCTGACGGAGATCGGGATGAAACACAGGCTGGAGAAGGAAAATCCCGGCAAAACGTTCCTTTTCCTGGAGCACGCCGTGTGCACAACTATGAAGATGATCATGCTTGATTCCATACTCGATTCACTCGCGAACGGTACCGGAGAAATAGTCCTTCCGGAGAATGTCATCGCCGGTGCAAGAGGTCCTGTTTTGAAGATGATTGACCTTTCGTGAGGCCGTTTTCAAGCCTGTGAACAGTTACGTATATAAACTCACCGCCCCATGGCAATGCGTGTATGGACAGGGAGGCAAGTAATTGAGTGAAATTGAAACCGTAATGAGGATGCCCCTTATAGGGGACAAAGCACCGGAATTCGAAGCTGTGACGACTCAGGGAACCATAAAATTCCCCAATGATTTCAAGGGTAAGTGGATCGTGTTCTTCTCTCACCCTGCAGACTTTACGCCTGTCTGCACAACTGAATTCATGACCTTTGCGCATAGGGCCAAGGAGCTGACAGATATCAACGCAGTGTTGGTGGGACTGTCGGTGGATTCCCTGTCCTCGCACATTGCGTGGCTCAGGAGGATCGGGGAACTGAAGTGGAAGGACATGAAAAATGTGGATGTCGAGTTTCCTCTCATTGAGGACGTGTCTATGAACATCGCCAATAAATTCGGCATGATCATGCCCGGACAGTCGAACACGCAGGCCGTGAGGGCAGTCTTCATAATAGATCCGCACGGGGTTATCAGACTGATTCTGTATTACCCACTCACAACGGGGAGGAATTTTGATGAAATAAAGAGGGTGCTGATAGCTCTCCAAAAAGCCGACAAGGACAAGTGCGCAACACCCATGGACTGGAAACCGGGTGATGACACTGTCGTTCCCGCACCCAAGACCATGAGTCAGGCGAAGGAAAGGGCCGTGATCAAAGACGGCAAGGTGTGTTGCATCGATTGGTTCCTCTGTTTCAACAAAGGGTCCTGAACAGATGGGCTGCCCACGCAGCCCATCCCGGCATTTTCCGACTGCTCGGAACGTTAAAGCTATAATCTCCGATCTGTCTAGGGTCGGGACACAGGCATTGCTATGAAGATAGTGATTGTTGGGGCGGGCAATGTAGGTTTCACTTCTGCCGAGGCACTTTCCAAGGTGCACGATGTACTCATTGTGGAAAAGGATGCCGCAAAGGCGGAGAATGCGAAAGCAATGCTGAGCGTGTCCGTTCTCCATGAAGACGGCAGCAATCCGAAGGTTATAGAAGCCACGATAAAAAGAATTGATGCCGATATAATCATATCGGCAATACCGGACGACGGCCACAATCTTTTCATTTGTTTCATGGCCAAACGCATAAAACCCGGGATCAAAACCGTGGCATGCCTGAGAGACCCGGATTTCATAACGAAGACATTGAAAGAGGGGTACGACGGAGTAGACCTTCTCATCTCCCCTGAACTCATAACCTCCGAAAAAATAGAAAAACTGGCAATTTTGGAAAATGCGGTTACATACGATCACATTTCCAGGATGGACATAGCTCTGGCCACATTCAAAATAGAGGAAAACTGCGACCTGGTCGGGAAAGTCATTCTGGACCTCGACACGCCGCCTGACTGCAGTATCGTCGCCATATACCGCGGAGAGGATGTTATACTTAACAACGAGACCGCAGAGATACATGCGGGAGACATGATAAGGGTGCTCGGGTCTCCGGAATCCATGGTTGCATTCAACAGACTCATAGGGGTAGAGAAGGAAGCTAAGGAGTTTGTGATACTCGGTGCGAGTGCCGTGGGAATCGAAGTGGCAAAGAGACTCGTGCAGAGCAACAGGAAAAGAATAGTCAAGATAATCGAGGACGATCCGGATGTAAGCCGGAACGCGGCCAGAGAACTGGACAATGTGGCTGTGGTGAACGGGGATTTTATCGATCCCGCAGTCCTCAGGTCGGAGAATGTTCAGAGAGCAGATGTCATTATAACGGTATCTTCCATTGACGAACGCAACCTTCTGGCATGCATAGCCGGACTGAGGTCCGGAACGAGGAAAATAATATCGAAATATTCCAACCGGGAGTACGAAAAGATATTCAGATACACGGGGATCGAGTCAATAATCGGGTATCACCGTGTAATATACAACGAGATCACTAAGAACCTCATATTCGACGAGAATGCCATATTGGCGATTGACAGAGACAACGAGTTCTTCTTCAGCGTGACTATCGACGACGGATCTGTTCTGCGTAACACGCACCTCGGAGACATTAACATGCCCGAGGGGATCAGGGTTGCCGCTATAGTCAGAGAAGGCATCATTGAATACCCCCGCCTGAACACCGTATTCAGAGACAGAGACAAAGTACTCTTGTTCACCCACATGGTCAACCCCGTTAAGCTCTCGAGACTGTTCGGGCACAAAACACCGCTGGAGCTGTGAGGATGCTCCGCACGCTGCACATACGCGCGAAGAGTATGGCCAGATGGGAAAGCGGTCTTATCAGGCTGCTCGGCGCAATCGATATGGCCATGGGTGCCGTCCTTCTGGTTCCGGCGATGATCGCCGTATACTACGGAGAGGATCCGATGCCGTTCGTCTGTCCTGTTCCGGTGCTTCTGTTCCTCGGTGCGCTGCAATACCTGCTTTTCAGAAGCAGCGGCAGGATAAGTTCCGTAAGCAAGGTCATGATGACCATGTTTGTTGTCTGGTGGATTGCCTTCTTGGTGGGTGCGATACCTTTCCGTCTCTGCGGTTTCTCTTTCATTGATTCTCTTTTCGAGGGGGTCAGCGGACTCACCACGACGGGAGTCTCGGCTCTCGGAGATGCCGTTCTGCCGAACAGCCTGATCTTCTGGAGATCCTTCACACAATGGGCCGGAGGAATAGCTGTTGTCCTGATATTTTTGTTCCTTATACCGGCAATGGGAATCGGCGGGAAAACTTTTGTCAATAATGAATTCGCGGGTTCTGGTACCTATAATTTCTCAATGGGAATAAAGAACGCAGCCAAGAATTTTCTTTCGATATACGTGCTTCTGTCCGCAATCGAAGCAGTGTTGCTGATAATAAGCGGCGTAGAATCTTTCGAAGCCGCGACAATGACACTCTCTACGATATCTACAGGGGGCTTTATGGCCGGAGGAAACAGCATCGTCAGCTACCCATTCGCAGTCCAGTTCATTGTTCTTGCATTCATGTTTCTGGGAGGTACAAATTTCTATCTCCATTACCGTGCCGTACGCAAGAGAGAGTTCTCGGCATACCGGGAAAGCCAGGAGTTCGTCTGGACCGTAATATGGTTCCTCGCTGCCTCGGCTGCTATCGCATCCGTTATTCTCATCGGCACAGGAAATACAGCAGCGGATATCGGCGGCACTGTATGGAATACCGTGTTTACAGTAGTCTCCATGGGTACAACCACAGGATACGTGATAGCTGATCAGACATTTTGGCCTCTCGCTGCGTATGTGATAATGTGGATAGTTATGCTGTTCGGTTCCATGTCCGGGTCCACCTCCGGGGGAATCAAAATCTATAGGATAGTCATACTCAAATCATATCTTACAAACGGCGTGTACAAGATGTTTCATCCGCGCTCCGTGAGGGACGTAAGACTGGACGGCCACTCTGTGAGTGATGATTCCGTAGTTTCTGCAATAGTGGTTATCATCGCATTCATCGCATTTCTTACAGTCTCTGTGGCAGTCATGCTCGTGCTGGAACCGGAGATCGGGGTGTCTGAGGCGATGGGGCTGTCGATTTCAACAATCAGCAACACCGGGATCAACACAGGCAGTATAGCACTCGATGAATTAGGCAGCGTATCAAAGATATTTCTGTCGTTTATGATGTGGTTCGGACGGTTGGAGGTTGTGATGACGCTGCTTCTTTTCACAAGGACATTCTGGACCGAACTGATCTTGGACATAAAAGGAGACTGGCGCGCAGCCGGCAGCAGGAAAATCTGATTATGTAATCCTGCACATGTCCAGTATCCTTACCACGGCCGAGTTGCCCGGTTCATTTTCATTTATCGCTCCGGCGATTATCTTTGCCTCTTTCGATTTCCCTTTCTCCGCCAGACAGTACGCCAGTATCTCCATAGCCATAATATTGCCGGGATCTTGCCTGATCGCCTTCGATGCGTACGCGCCGGCACTTGCAGACTTCCCGTCTGTCCACAGATAATAGGCAGCCAAAGCATTGGCGTTCGGTGACGATTTGTCTTTTTTAAGGTTATCTTTGACAAATTTTCCTGCCTCTTTGCGTTTTCCGCTCACAGACAGTACGGTGCAGTAACAGCGCATGACCGTCGGATCGTCAGGTGCTTCTCCGAGCAAATTCTCTGCCATATTCACCGCTGAATCGTGCTCTCCTCCGGCCGAAACCGCCTCGATCATCACCGCTGAATCGTCGGTCGTCGGAGAATTCAAAAGTTTGTACAGCAGGGATGATTCTTCGTACATCCTCATGTCAAACAGAGCACGCATTCTCTCCCGGATCACCTCTTCGCTTTCGTCCAGACCCGATAGAATCTCTTCGGCCTCGGCCGGGAAACCTATTCCTCTCAGACCTTTGGCTACCTCAAGACCGGATATACCTGTATCCCTGACACTGCCCGGGATCCTTTCGGCAATGGTTTCCGCGCCTTTTTCGTCCTCTGTCACCTTGAGGAGCGACGCGCACGTGAGCAGCATTAACGGGTCGTCCGAGAAGCAATTCGAAAGCTCCGCTGTCTGTTTGGATGCGAGTTCCGTTTTCCCCGCTCTTATGTTGGACTGTATTTCTTTCAGTGCTTTCTCCTTATCCATCCGCTTCTGTATCTGGTTCACAGAGATAAACATTAAGATTCGGCAGTTGCCGTTGATGGCTTCATATACCTTCATGCCGATTACCGCGGGTCTATGGAATTAAACGGATTTGCCATATACGGCCTTTTCGGCGAATATGATTATGACATCAGCCTAAGCGGAAGCAGTCTTACATTCATATATTCTCTCAACGGATACGGCAAATCCACGATCATGAAACTCATCTCAGACGTACTCGGCGGGAATATCGATGATGTGAAGGGTGTGTGTTTTCGGAGAATGGATCTCAGGTTCAGCGACGGCACTGCGCTTATTCTGGAGAATACCGGGGAGTATCCGCTTATACAGATGCAGAAAAACGAGCTCGAAGAAGAAATATCCGCGGATGAGCTTAAGAGTGTGCTCAGCGTGCTTTACATATCCCCTGACAGATCCGTCCTGTCTTCCGGATGCGGCCTCAAACCTGCAATAGATATCTATGCAGACACTCTCGCGTGCAGACTCAGAGATGCAGTCGACGACAGGCATCTCGCAGACATACCCAAAAAAGGCAGAAAGAAACAGACCGATGCCGAGCTGGAATTCCGGAGCAAGGACCTGAAGGCAAAACTGGATTTCATAAAACGTGCCGGGATCGAACCGGATATGCCCGCCGGCCGCAGGTTCCCCCCGTCAAGGTTCGAAATAATGGAGTACCACCAGGAATATGAAGATCTTGCGTTTTCCATTGAGGAGTATGTCAGCAGATACTACGAACTCTCCGAATCCGTGATCGTTCTGGTTGACATAATGAACGATCTTCTGGTCAACAAGAACATCTGCATCAACGACAGCGGCATCCTGAGTGTCAGGACAAACAAGGGTACCGCCGTCCCTATAGGCAAACTTTCCTCCGGAGAGAAGCAGATATTGATAATGTTCTATCTTCTGCTGTTTGAGGCCAAACATGGATCTCTAGTGATAATAGACGAACCAGAGATCTCTCTGCATGTGACATGGCAGCAGAGTCTCGGCAAGATATTTGCGGATATCGCCAGACTGCGCGATTTCCGCATGATCGTCGCCACTCATTCACCTCAGATCATACATGACGACTGGGATCTGTCAGTTGAACTGAGGGCGGAAGATGATAGATAAGCTTACCTCTGCAGACATTGCAAACAACATATCCATGCTCAGATCCTCTCATAAGGGTCCCATTGTGGTAGTAGAAGGCATAACCGACAGCAGGCTGTACGGTAAATTTGTCGACAGAGCCGAGACCAAAATCGTACCGGCACATTCCAAAGATAACGTGAAGAGAGCGGTTGCGGAGGTCTGGGGGACGAGAAACGATAAAAAAACCATCGGAATAGTCGATGCCGACACCGACGTACTTCGCGGCAGGAAGTACAATCCGCCTATTTTCATATCAGACAAGAGAGACCTGGAATCAATGATGATGAGCACCGGGGCACTGGACGATGTTCTGACCGAGTATTCTGATCCGGAACTTTTGGAGAATTTTGAAAAAAATCACGGAAAGGTGAAAGACGTTATCGCAAGATCTGCATATCCTATCGGTCTGCTGATGTTCATATCAATGCGGGAAGGACTCGGCCTGAATTTCAAAAACATAGATCATTCTGTATTTATAAACAGAAAAACGCTTGCCATTGACATGAAAAAAATGATTGATGAAATATTCACTCAGTCTGTAAGCAGAAAAGTCGGCAGAAAAGAACTTGCAGATATGATTTCTGAAGAGGGAATTCCGGACGACCCTTGGACTGTTGTGAGGGGTCATGATGCGGAATCTGTGCTGACAATCGGCTTGAATGAGGTCTTCGGTTCTTACAATGGCAGGGGGACAAAAACCGGCCAGCTGAGCGGAGCACTGAGGCTGGCATTCAGTATCGATTATTTCAGGGAGACCGAAGTGTACAGAAAGACAACCGAGTGGTCACGGAGGAACAACTTCGTCCTCTGGATCACTCAGCGGTAAAATCTTCTTTTTTGATACCTTCCGATGTCTCTATCATCTTCTGGACCCTGCGGTCGCAGTCGTCGAGTATTTTCTTGCAGCGGTCCCTGAGCAGCATCGCCTGCTCGTATATCTCCAGAGCCTTGTCCAGGTCAGAATTTCCGCTCTCAAGCTCATTGACAAGCTGTTCAAGGGCCTTGAGACTCTCTTCGAATGTCATATTTTCTGTGTTTTCTATCATTTTCTCATCTCCGCTCTCGTTATCTGTGCCTCTGCATTTCCGTCTTTGAGAATGATGTTTATTTCCGATCCCGCAGATATCTGTCCGGCGGAGGTCAGGGCTTTCCCGTTCATGTCTGTTATCAGAGTGTATCCTCTGTCCAGGACCCTTACGGGATTGATGTTTTCGAGTCTCTCTGAGTATCTCAGAAGATCTTTTCTGCCGTTATCGATCATCCTCGGCACATACGCATCCAAGTTGGAATCCATTTTTATGAATCTTCTGCGAACAGTCTCGGCTGTGCTCCGCAGAGCCGAATTCATACGGAAACCGAGTTCATCCAGTCTCATCGAGTACCTCGATATCTTCTGATCCGCATATTTGGGATCAAGTTTGGATTCCAGCATCCCAAACCTATAGTGCATTGTTTTCAGTATTCCCGACAGAGATCTGTTAACCCTCAGGACATGTGTATCTATGTGTCTGGCCAATTCTCTGCGGTCCCTCAGAGCCAGTTCCGCAGCCCCGGTCGGCGTCGGAGCCCTTACATCCGCCACTAGATCGGCTATCGTAAAATCTGTTTCGTGTCCTACGGCGGATATGACCGGTGCTTCCGACGCGGCTATCGCCCTTGCAACCATTTCCTCGTTGAACGCCCACAGATCTTCTATCGATCCGCCCCCTCTTCCGACTATCAGCACATCCACGCCCTCTCTGTTGAGGGCATGTATTCCCCTGACGATAGATTCAGCCGCCCCTTCGCCCTGTACTTTGGCCGGATATAACAGAATATCTGCGGGAAACAGCCGTCCGGATGTTGTGATTATATCATGTATGACAGCACCTGATGAGGATGTCACCACTCCGATCACCCGGGGATATTGAGGCAGTTTTCTCTTTCTGGATCTTTCAAAGAGTCCTTCGGATTCGAGTTTCTTTTTCAGTGCCTCATATGCCAGATAGAGGTCGCCGACCCCGGACCTCTGCATTGTCTCCGCAATGAATTGATACGATCCTCTTTCGACGTACAGATCTGCTTTTCCGAATACAGTGACCTTCATATTGTCCTGCGGTTCAAAATCGATTCTTCCTCTGGACTGTCTGAACATTACGCCTCTTATTTCGCTTGTACTGTCCTTGAGCGTGAAATAGTAATGCCCCGATGGATATTTTTTAAGGTTGGACAGCTCCCCTATAACCCAAATGTCATTGACGGCAGAACATTCCGAAAGAACAGATTTCACTCTGGTATTCAGCTGTGTAACGGTTACCGTATCTGCCATGCAGCGTGCATATGCATCAACTTTAATCTACTTGCCGTTCACCACCCGAGCATCCGGCTAAATTGCAGTTTCTGCAAGATAGGTATTTGTACGTCACCGCCCCTCCTGCGGGTCATGACAAAGTCTGATGACAGACCCGGCATAGCTGTGAGTCTTCTGAGCGGCATACTTTTCACGATCGTTCTCCTGGTAATTGTGCCCGCTTTGTGCGGTCACTTCATATCTCGGTATGTGACCGACTTTGTCGGTGACACGGCTATTATGAATGCTTCCTCTGCAGTGATAGTGAATCTTATTATGTGGCTTATCATAGTGGGTTTCACTTTCGCCCTCGGCGGCGGGCGCATATTGAAGAAATACGGTGTCTTTGGAATAATCGGATTAGTTGTGGCATACTGGCTTCTCGGCGATCTGATGGGTGCGGTCTACGCGATAGCCATGCTTCTGGCAGTAAGCGCGATCATCTATGTGATTAAATCCAGATCCAATAAAAAGAAGAAGATCTGATGTCTCCCAGACCGCGAAAAATATCTTCGGTCAGCTGTTTGCAGTAAACATGGCCGGAGATCGCGCCGAATATCCGAGCGTGCAGACAGATTTCAAAGAACGGCACTGTGCATAAAGCACTCTTCCGCCGATACGGGCTGTCAGACGGGGACTCGTGAGTCCGAAATGCATGATCTGACAGGAATAGGTAACAATATATATCATGAGAAGAACATATCGGTACCGTTCACGTATGCACACATGCCGCTATACATATATGCGGATACCTGCTGTGCCCGTGGAATACGGCGGTGCTACAATAAGGAGTAAAATCTTTGTGGAAATCAAACAAGTGAGAGAAATAACCACTTCCGCGAAACTGCGTAAAGCAGGAGGGGGCGGGGGAAGTGTATCCCAATGAGAGCCGTCCGGGCGAGATACGGAGTATTATGCCTCGTTTTGGCTATGGCTGCCACAGTAGTATGTCTTTTTCCTCCGACGTTAACCGATGATGTATCGGCAGATTCTGCGGAGAACTATGAAGTCACCGGCGATGTCGGCACACCTGCCGCATACGGCAGTCTCGCGGATGCTTTCAAGAGTATCAATGATTATATGGGCGGTCCGAATTATACCATTACTGTCAAGGGCGATGATGCTATCACATATGCATTCAGTTTGGATGCAGACAAGAACGTAACACTTACTTCTGCAGACGGCAATACATTCAAACTTACCGTCCCGTCATCGGTACGGCACGGTTCTGTGAACGGTAATCTCATACTTGAAAACATAATTCTTGACGGAAACAGCACAGCCGGCGGAATAGAGATAAAATCAGGCGGCAGTCTTACTATGAACGACGGTTCCGTAATACAGAACTGTCTCAGTCCGGGAGTTACCGGAGGAGGAGTTTACGTAAACGAAAAC
>JAIRYF010000008.1 GCA_031267895.1 Candidatus Methanoplasma glyptotermitis | reverse complement strand
AGGGGGCTTTCAGCCCCCGCGGACACGAAAAACATCTCGAAAAGAAGCCATGGATTCCTCCGGAAGCAGCGTAAGCTCTCCCGAACATCAGCTGTCAGATTTTCTCAAAAATGAAAATCGACTGCCGAGGCCAGGTTCCAATCTCAATTTTCCTAAATATTCATTAACAAAAGCTATCGTCCCGATCGGCAGTGATTTATTGCTGTTCTTCTCTGATGCGAATGTCCTGAATCGAAATTGTTTTTGTTTCACAACTGAACCGATTCATTGGGACAATTATGCCTTCTGCAGCAATTACAATTCTTCATCGCATCGAGACATCATCTGTCGAACTCAGGTCTTAATGCAAATATCATAATTCAGACACATTCCGCAGCGGGATGTCCTGCGGAATCGGGACGGGAGGGTGCCGGAAAGCAACAGGATTAATATTCCAACCATGATACGTCCGGTGCATACGATGAGATACGGAAGAGATGCCCTGGCAAACATACCGAGAACTGTCCACGGCGGACAGGCGTGGAAGATGGGAGATATCGAGGACTACAGCCATAACCTGAACCCTTTCGGCCCCCCGGAATGTCTGGCCGAGATACTCAGAGCATCGGCGGACGGCACCGGACATTATCCCGATGATAACTGCACGGAACTGAAAGCAGAGATATCCAGGACTTTATCTCTCAAAGAACAAAACATAGTGATAGGTGCCGGTTCCTCTGAGATCATAAGAAATTTCCCCAATGCATTTCTGGAAAGAGGGGACAGGGCAATGATATGCGATCCGTCTTTTGCGGAGTATTCCCAGCAATGCAGGGTCGCGGGTGCCGAGACAGTATACAGCAGGCTGACCGAAGAGGAAGATTTCAGAATGAACACCCGCGATATCGCATCCGCAAAAAACATTAAGGCACTGTATATCTGCAATCCGAACAATCCGACAGGCAGAATAGAACCCAGAGACAAGATATTGGAGACGGTCAGGGAATGCGGAGACCGGGGCATTCTTGTCTTCTTGGACGAGACACTTTTGGATCTTGTGAAGGGGCATGAAAATATCTCCTGCATGAAATATGCCTCCGAATACGACAATCTTATCGTCGCAGGTTCACTTACGAAATCTTTTGCCATACCAGGAATAAGGGTCGGGTACTGCGTATCGTCTCCGCATCTTGCGGAGGAAATAAATAAAGTAAGGATTACATGGAATGTCGGATACATCGAACAGAATGCAGCCAGACTGCTGCTTTCCGAGCACACGGACCATGTATCGCGGGCAGCATCTCTTATGGCCGAAGAGTCTCGGTACATGCATTCCGAACTCGAAAAAATGGGGTTCCCCGTGGGAAAGATATCCGATTCTTTTTTCTGTTTCTGTTCTCTGAAAGAACTGGGGATAAAGGGTTCGGAATTCCAGAGACGCATGCTTAGGGACAGAATAATGGTAAGAGATTGTGCGTCATTCGGCAGAAGGTTCGAATATTACATAAGGTTCAGCGTGAAGGACAGGGAGCGCAACGATATGTTCCTGAGAGCAGCTGAGAACTCGATGAAGCATGACGGGTGATGCTTATGGAACTCTGGATGTCCGCTGTTTTTGTTGTTGCCGTTTCTCTGCTTATTGACAGATTCGCCGGAGAACCGCCGAACAGATACCATCCTCTGAGATGGATGGGTAACATCATCGGTTTCCTTGACAGACGTGTCGGGAACAGAACATCCGGAATGACCAGGGCTGTAGGATTTCTGTCGTACCTGTTCGTATTTCTGATTTTTTGGTTTACGACGATGTTCATATGCGCTTTCGTGCGCAACGGCCTCGGCGGGTATCAGTGGGAAGCCGCAGGCATATCGGCGACCGCCGGGGAAATCTTGTGGATTATTCTCCTCGCATTCATGTTCAAAATAACATTCGCGGTGTTCTCTTTCAGGAAGCACTGCATACCCATCGAAAAGGATCTTGCTAAGGGGGACATACCGTGTGCAAGAGATAAAGTGCAGATGATAGTCAGCAGAGACACAGGGAATCTGGACGAAAAACACATATCGTCGGCATGCTGCGAAACGATATCCGAAAACTTGGTCGACAGCGCGATCTCTCCGGCATTCTATTTCGGGCTGCTGGGCCTTACCGGGGCGGTGATGTTCAGATGTGCGAACCTCATGGATGCAATGTGGGGATATCTGAACGAAAAATACGGCAAATTAGGGTTCTTCGCGGCCAAATTCGATGATGTTCTAGGATATCCGACATCAAGGATATCTCCGGCATTCGTGGCACTTACGGCCCTGATTTTCGGATACAGTCACAGGGGGGTGTTCGGTGCGGCAAGGAGAGAACATTCAAAGACACCGAGTCCCAACAGCGGATGGCCTATGGCCTCCGTCGCACACGCGGCCGGCATATCTATGGAAAAAGAAGGCGTGTATACTATGGGAACTGGGGACCTGCCGTCTATTGACGATATCTCCGGATGCTACAGGCTGGTGGAACGCACATCCGTGCTGTTTTTGATCGCCGCGGCGGTTCCTCTTTTTGCTTTCATCGGAATACATGTGCAGATAACAATAGAAAATGCAATCTTCAATCTGGCGGGAATGATCATATGAAATACGTAAAGGATGTAAAAATATTCGAGGACGGAGAATTGGCCACGGCTGTGGTTTATCTTACGGAAGAGATGGAGATCCTCAGCAATGCTGTAAGAAACGGCGGACATACCATATCGGATGTGCTGTTCATAACACAGGTCCCGCATATGTACAGAATAGACGACCCGCTGGCCGATACGGAGAAGGCTATGAAGAAGCACAACATCCCCGGAAATGCCGTCGGATTCATGACCGCAGCCGAGGTGAAGTACGTGTTCTCGATCGGCGAGACGGAACACGAAGGGATGACAACGTACGCCGCCGTGACGGCGGGACTCAGCAACCATGTCGTCGCGGGGGAACTTCTGGACAATTGGGAGGAGAGGTTCAGAATATCTCAGGAAAGATACAGGGCATTGGTCGGCGGAACGATTAACATCATCGGGATATCCCCTGTGCCTCTGACAGATTCCGCGAAAGTCAATATCATGATGCCGATCACAGAGGCCAAGTCTGCCGCGATGGGCATACTCGGGTACCGGGAAACCGGAACAACATCGGATGCTATGGCAATTGTGTCTCCGATAAAGGGTACCAAGGAGGAATACACGGGGACGGGAACGCATATCGGCATTTCGATGGCAAGGTCTGTGAAAGCCGCAGTAATAAGCAGTCTGGTCAAAAGAGGGGATCTTCCCTTCATGGGCACTTTCCTGGACATACTGAAGAAGAGGGGAATAACCGCAGAAGATATGTGGGGTGCGGCCCTGGAGCTGTACCTTCCCAACCCGGACTGGGATACAGGCGATGTAAAGAAGAGGTTCGAAGCCAAACTGGATCTGCTGTCGGCAGACATCAATGTATCTTCGCTGATTCAGGGTGCCGTTGCCCTTGAGGACCTCGGGGACAGGGACTGCATATGCGCCATGCCGAGAGGGATGTTTGCGGAAGACCCGGTTCACCTGATCGCCGATGAGATAATCGGCATGCAGATAGCTCAGTACATCGCCGGGACCAGAGGCATATTCGAATTCCACCGTTTCGACAGACACAAGCCGGGGATAATCTCAAGGTTGGGACCGTTTGCGGACGACATGCTGTGCGGACTTATAGGGGGCATTATGTCGTCTGTATATACAGATATGTTCGACGGCCAAAGCTGATGGTAAGTGTTATATCGTCACGAGGGCATCTGTGCAATGGTTAGCATGTCAGAAGAAAAAAAGGATCAGCCAGAGAACAGAGATACTCCTGCGGTCACCGGCTATGAGCCGAAGGGAGATTCTGAAATACGAAGACCAGACGGGCAGGACCCGGTAAAGAATACGGGAGAAACGGTCTCGGTTCCCGAAGAGGAGCCGGTGGGAGCCGGGAGGCCGAACCTCCGAACTATACGAAAGATGAATGCGTCGGATTTCAGAGTAAAGCACAAGTCTGGACATGAACCAAAACAGGAATCCGCAGGGCAATCCGATAAGCCTTCCGAACGCACCCCGGCACGCGACCGCCCGACGGTAGCCGCTCATTCAAAACCGGTTCCGCCGGCAGCAGAAGAGCATCCCCCTGCCGCACCCAAACATGTGCAGGCATCCCGGCCGGAACCCTCCGATTCCGGCGGATCCGCGAAAGGAAACAGTTCCGGAGGCTTCATGGACTCAATCAGGGGAATGCTGTCATTCTTCACAATATTCAAGATAAACGTCGGCAGCAGAGAGATAGAAGCCATGAACAAAAACTTCTATCTCGCACCGTTTGCGGGACTGGCCGTCGGGCTGATCGCAGCAGTTATCTGCTTCATACTACTTGCAGCGGGGGCGGATGCCGTTGTGGCGATTGCAACGTTAGCAACTGTGTTCCTGCTTTCGAAGTTCCTGCATTTCGACGGACTGGCTGACTTCGGAGACGGGATGATCGCCGGCGGGGACAGGGAAAGCAGTATAAGAGCACTTAAGGACACGAGAATAGGTGCCGGAGGATTCGGTGTCGCATTGGTTGTGACATCGATATCAATCGCGGCACTTACCGGTATTTGGTATCAGGCTGCAGCAGTCATGGTAATACCCGCAATGGAAATATTCTCGAAGAACGCGATGGTTTCGGCGGCGGCGTTCGGCGAGCCGGGGACGGGTATGGCATCGGAACAGGTCAGAAATGCAGACGCCCGCACCATGCTGATGTCAACAGTGTTCTCCGTGGTCTTCGCATTCGCCGCATACCTGATAATGGCCGCGATCGGCTCGGTCTTTACGGACGGGGGATACTTCAGTTCCGAACCCCTCATAAGGGGAGCGGGCATTATAGTCGCATCTGCGGTAGTATCGGTCCTGGTCGGATGGTTCATGGCACATATCTCGAACAAGAAATTCGGATTCGTCAACGGCGATGTGCTGGGAGCAACAAATGAGATAGCCCGTGCACTGATGCTGATAGCGGCCCTCATTATCATGGCAGGCTATCTGCCGTCGATCTCATGGAACGAGCTTTGGGATCCCGAATACCTCATCAGGATTGTGACGAACTATCTGCCGATATGAGGTAACATGCAGGCACTGATCAACGCGGGAGGGAAGGGCACCAGGATGGGTGCATGCGGAATAGAGAAACCCATGCAGATCATCGGGGGCAGGCCCATTGTCGGGAGAGTGGTGGATGCGCTCATGGGTTCGGAGAACACAGACCGCATCCTGGTATCTGTGAGCGACAATACCCCGGAGACCGAAAAGTACCTTAAAAGCATAGGAATCGAGACTATAAAGACGTCGGGAGAGGATTTTGTAAAGGATCTGCATGATTCTTTCAAAGTCCTCGGCGGAAGGTTTGTTCTCACATGCCCCTCGGACCTCCCCTTCATCTCCACACGGGAGATCGATGGATTCATATCGGCATTCGATGCCGATACAATGGAGTCTTTCATTGCAATCGTCGACAGAAGTGCATTCAGCAAACTCGGTATCAAACCGTCTTACACAATAGACCGCTTCGGATCAGAATGGGCACTCTCCGGCGTTTCGATCATGGACAGGGAGAAGACTCTTCAGGGGATCTATCTCCGTGAGTCGTTCTACGAGACAGATTCCAAAGAGTTTGCCGTGAACGTCAACACAAAAGAAGAGCTTAACCGGGCCAGGAAAACGGTGAACGGAATCAGAGCGCATACGCAGACATGAAAGTTCAGTCAAAACTCATTATTTTTCGGTATATTTCGTGAACCTTCTCCAAAAGATCATCGCATTTGACCTCTCCCGAACTCTGGATTACGGCTGCAACGGATGATCCTCCGCATCCGACACCTTCTTTGATATATCCCCATTCGTAAGCCTGCAGCCCCTCGTACGGACTTGCCGAATAATCCATGTTCACATAGACTATCGGAACATCCCGCGATATCGACTCCATCATCTTCTCCATATTGGACTGAGGATCTTCCATAAGCCATCTTGTGGTGCCCTGAAACACGTTGCCTATGATGCTTCGGTCAAGTTTAACCGCAGCGGCTATGACTGCCGCCATCTGAGTCCCGCCGCCCACTATTACCGGAACGTGCTTCGCGGCACCGATTATCATCCCGACATTGGCAGGCATCATCGGATCGCCGACACACTCTATCGCTCTCAGCGGATCATCGGCAAGATCTCCTATTTCTATGCCCGCCGCCTTAAGTCCCTCCATCACAATCTTGGTTTTGAATTCTCGGGGGTTGTTCGGCGAACTGCTGCTTACAAGATTTTCTTTGACGACTCCCATCGCAAGAAGAACCGCCAATGCTGTAGTCGTACCTCCGGCGCAGCTTTCGCTGACCACAATGAAGTCAAATCCGCGGGACAGCATTTCACCCAGAACCTTGCCCTTTTCGAAGACCCCTCTTACATTGGAGACTGCTTTGCCCGATGTTACATAATTACCGCATTCTCCCCCCAATTCTATGCACGGAATGTTCGGTCTGACCCTGCATCCTCCGTCAACGATGAACATAGGCATGCCGGAAAGCTCTATGGCCGCTTTAGTGAGAGTTGCCGGTGTCGGTATCCCCCCAGGATTGATGGGTATTCCTTTCATGCATACCGTTCTTCCGAGGACCAGCAGTTCTGCATCCGCCGCCGGCGTGAACATGGTCAATTCGGGCGTATCGCCCGCGTCCGAGATACCCGGAATGGTGGATGTGAGCGTGTTCGCGACTGTGCATGTGAACACTCCTCTCTTCCCCCATATCTTTGAGAGTATTTCCTTCGCTATCTTCTCGTTGCCGCATACGCCGAGCGAGGGAGGCAGTTCCATTTCCGACATCAGTTCACCTTTGTCCCATAAGCCTGGGAATTATCCGGTCGAGGGGCACCAGCTCCCCGTCGGATATATCCGTGTCTATATTTGTCCACAACGGCACATTCATAATTATGTGTTCGCCTGTGACGCACGATGTTCCGTGGTCAACGAAATACACAATGCGCTCCGCATCTTCGAAATATTCGCTCATCAGACGGTCCGTCTTCTCCAGTATCTCTATTTTCTTACGGGGGTCCTTCTGATGGCTGTACTCGTCGACTTCATCTATGTGAAGGAAAACATTTCCGGTTTCCAGGGCCTTCTTCGCGGCAGGGAATCTGTCCTCCACTTTGTTGACCAGACTTATGCCATACCCAAGCGAGGCCGCGACACCCAAAGCAGTCGGACTGTCCGAGATGGCGGTCATCCTTTCCCCGAGACATCCGAACGGCGGATGCTGATATCCTGGTTTTCCGCATCCCCAGGGATAGTCCGTTATTCCGTTCATCTCTTCGGCAACCCGCATAACAAACTTTCCCAGATCGCCCGGGACCTCTCTGAACGGAGCATCCACAGGCGGAGCAGGGAGATCCGGAACATCATCGCATTCCATAGTCAGCACGGCTCTCCCGTTGAGGAAAAATTCTATCTCCGGATCATAATCCTCAAGGATGGACAGATTTTTGTTCATTACCGACATAAGTCTGTCACAGAAGATATGGGCATGATAAGACCAGTGTATCATCCCGTCTTTTATCTCTGCCGGACTGAGCCTGTAAGCCGTCCGTTTTCCGGAGATGTTCAGTCCCAGGCCCAATGCCTCCAGCACAGCGCGGGATATCTCGGGAGGGTGACCGGTGAAGAACTCGTTCAGAAAGAGCTGAGTGTAGCCCCTGCCGGTCGTATACATCTTATGCTTTGCCTTCCTGCGCATGAACGGCATCTCTGCCGCCTCATAGGGCTTCATTCCGTCCAGCAGCGGATTCGGATCGTCCTCCATTCCGTCCAGAAGCACCAACAGTGTGTTCATCCTATCCTCTTCAAAGCAACGGCAGCCTGCCCAGCGGAGATCCCGCCGTCACCGTTGGGAATGCTGCGATGGAATATTAATTCATGTCCCGAATTTCCGGCTGTCTCCGAAAATATTCTGCACACTGTCGAATTGTATGATACTCCTCCCGTGATACCCAAGGCTCCGATACCTTTGGAATCGGCTGCGTCGGCTGCACTCTCCGTCAGACACTTCATAACATTGTACACTATCGAATACGCAACATCTGCAGGCCTCTGTCCCTTTTTGATGCCGGAGAAGAGGTGAGCCGTTCTTATCGTTCCGTTCGAGATTTCGGTCTCGAACCCCTCAATCAATCTGCCTGATTCCAGCAAAGGTTCGAGCTTCATGGCGGGTTCACCGTCATAGGTGCGGACCGAACAGATGCCCAACGAATATGAAAGAGCGTCAATCAATCTCCCCATTGATGAACATTTCACACTGTTTTTCATCATTTTGCCGAGAATCGAGGCCTCCTCATCGGAGAACGAACCATTATGTTCTTTGTTCATTGTGTCTATGGCAAACCGCAGCCTCCTCAGGTCGTACAGTGCCTTCTCCGAACCAAGCAACGGTATCTCTTCCAGGTGTGCGATCCTCGAGAATGACAGAAGATCTGAAATAAGCACCTCTCCCCCCCACACAGTTCCGTCGCTGCCGTATCCGCTTCCGTCCAGAGTCAGAGCGGCAACGCAATCCTTCGAGTTATCAGCCATGAGAGATGCAGCGTGCGCCCAGTGATGCTGCACCTCTATCAGTTCGGAACCGTATTCCTCGGAGAGTCTTCTCGCAAAGTCTCTGTTCGCATAACCGGGATGCATATCCATGGCAACGGCCTGCGGCTCGCAGCCAAGCAGCTTCATGTGCATTCTTACGGAATCTTCAAGGTATTCCGGGACACCGAGACCGTTTCCGTCGCCTATGTGCTGCGTGGGGTATATCGAACCTCCGGCCGCAACGGAGCCGGTAAGGTTTTCCTGTGCACCCACCGCCACAGCGGATCCCCGGAGATCTGTCGATATGAATGACGGCACATGCCCTCTGGATTTTCTGATGAAGGACCTATGGGTTCCGAACATCCTGATAACGCTGTCGTCAGCCCTGTTGATTATGGGCTGATCATGCAGAAGGTATGCATCTGCGCCTATTTTGAGTATTTCCCCGTCGCCGATAATCATCGGCTCACCGGGCATATTTGCGGATGTCATGAGCAGTGCGTCATCCCCGAGGTACCGGAAGATCAGGTGCTGAATGCCCGTATACGGCAGGAATATGCCGACGTTGTTAAGCCCGGGGGAGAGAAGATCCGTGACATCGGATTGCTTCTTGCTGATCAGGACTATGGGCCGATGGGGAGATGCGAGTTCTTCCATTTCTGCTGGCGAGGGGCTTCCGTACCTTCGTACGGCGTCCGTATCTCTGACCATCAGAGCAAACGGTTTTTGTTCCCTTCCGTACCATCCCCTCATTTTTTTGATATTCTCTGCGGTGCAGCATATATGCATGCCGCCCCATCCCTTCACGACTCCGATTTTTCCTCTGGCAAGCATATCCGAGAATATACTGACAGGGTCTCCGGGTATCTCATTTCCGCCGCTGTCCGTCAGCCGATATTTCGGACCGCATCGGGGACAGCATATCGTCTGATGATGAAATCTTCTGTTTTCGGGGTCGCTGTATTCCTTTGCACATTCAGGACAGAGTCCGAAATCACTCATGGCGGTGAATGCACGGTCGTACGGTGTATCTCTGAGAAGCGTGAACCTCGGACCGCAGTCTGTGCAGGAAGTGAACGGATAACCCGCTCTCCTTCCCTCTTTCATATCATCAAGACAGTTTTTGCAGATGGCCGCGTCCGTGGGTACCGACACTCCGTGCATACCGCGCACAGACGGAAGTATACGGAAACCGCCGCCCGCGGGAGACCATGCAGATGTGATCATTCTATCTATGCGTGCGAGGGGCGGAATGCATGAGAGAAAAGAGTTCAGAAACAGATCGCCGTCGCTGACTTCCGCAATCACATCTGGGCCATCGTTCCACACCTGTCCCGAAAGTCCGAGTTCTGAAGCCGATTTGTACACGGCCGGGCGGAACCCGACACCTTGGACGATGCCCCTGAAAACTATCCTCATGCCGGACATAATGCAGTCAGAGGGTACCGCAGTCTCTTGCGGCGGCTGTACAGTCGCAATCCGGATCTCCGATCCTCGGGAGACCTATCTCAAGAAGCCTCAGCACCTTGGCCAGACACTCGTTCATTGTTTTAGTGACTGCATTTATACTCACATCTTCCTCATGCCAGACATCATAATCCGTTACGGTGGCGAGACTGCAGTAGCACATCCCCAACTCCCTTGCAAGCTGACATTCCGGAACCACTGTCATTCCGATTATATCCCCGAATTGTCTGAACATATTGCTTTCAGCCCTGGTGGAGAATCTGGGTCCCTCTATGCAGACGTATGCGCCTCCGGAGTGGTGTTTTATCCCCATTTCCTCGGCAGCATCCGAGAATATCCCGCTCAGATAGCTGCAGAACGGATCGGGCATTGAGATATGCACAGTCCTGTCATCAAAGAATGTGTACTCTCTTTTCTTGGTGAAATCGATGAACTGCGACGGTATAACAAGGTCTCCGGGTGCATACTCGATCCGGAGCGATCCGACCGCGCATGCCGATATTACACACTCGCATCCGAGTTCTCTGAGTGCCCAAATATTGGCTCGGTAAGGGACACTGGACGGAGGATGCTGATGCGATCTTCCGTGACGGAACAGGAAGGCTATCTCGATACCTTCTATCTTCCCAATCGCTATTTCGTCGGACGGTTTGCCGTACGGAGTGTCCGGAAATACCGTCCTTACCGTCTCAAAGGAATCTGGGTTGTATATGCCCGTACCTCCGATTATCGCTATCCTTGGCATGCCGGACGGATTCTTATGAAAATATAAAAGGACAGTGCACGGCAGTCCGACGGCCAAGGGTATAAAGCTGTGCATACCGCTGTCGGCGGAGCATTCCTCATAATCAGCGTCGGAGAGATGTCTATTCGGCCGGTATCACAACACCGACAACAGCACCGGAATTCAAGTACATACCTTTCGGCACATATACTCTGATAGTATACTCCGGTACCAATGTTTGGTACAGCACCGATGCATCGGTATCTCAGTCCGGTTTCTCTCCTAGCAACAACGTGATGACTCTTCCGACTGGTAAAGTCAAACTGACGTTGGACAGCACAGACAGCAGACTGGTAACATATACCGGCGATGACTACGATTTCGTACTCGCACTCCGCGGATCAGAACTCGGAGTCTCCGAGGATGTCGGAAAAATAACATTCGGCACTCCTGCAGGAACATCTGACAAAGTCTTCGCGGTTCTGAAGACAAAGAAGGAAGCGGGAACGCCTTTCGTGTGCTTCTTCGGAACCCTTACCGCAGGCACCGCCGTTGACAGCACTGCTGCGGGACTGCTCAAGGCAGTAACCTCTGACCTGGCAAACGCCGAAGACATAAAAGTCGGAGACTTCAAATCGGCCGGAGCAATCTCTGCGTACATAACATTGGATGTATCGAAAATCACCGTGAAAGGAGAAGCAAACTTCCTCTGGACGAACAAGGATGTAATGGGACTGTTGATCCTTTCTGATATACATGGCGGAAAATCCAAAACAAAACTTACGTTTGAGGGAACAGGTACCGTATCTCAGTGAGTGTCACCTTCGACGAACCCCAAATTCGATAAGATAACAATCTACATCATCGGAAAGGATGCGAAACTCGAGGTCGGAAGTGTTGACGAGAAATCGCCTGCAAACCCGACACTCACTGTGCCTTCCAAGACAAAAGTGGTCATTTCGTCAGGCGGAGCATATAACGTAGCAAACGGAAAGGCAATTTACGACGTTAAGCCTGTCGCGGCCGATGAACCCAAGGCAGATATCCTGATCGAAGGCGGCAAATTCGTCTACACCGATCTAGCAACCGCATTGGATGACTCGGTCAGCGGGGATGTTCTCGAGCTCCGCAGGGATGCAGATCTGAACAGAAGCGCAGCCGTGAAGGACGGCGTTGAACTCAAAGACAACGCCAAAAATATCACGATTCTGACCGTACGCTGATCTTCGAGGGAAAAGCATCTCTGCAGTTCCCTGAAGCCATACAGAAAATTCTGGACAGCGGTCTCGGTGAAATAAACACGGTCAAATCCAACATGATGAAATATCTGGCCGGTCTGTTCGGAACATCAACTGTACCTTCCTTCGACGTATTCGTTACCGACTCGGTTAACGTTACAATCGCAGAAGGCGCAGTCATAACATCCGGAGACAGAGCGGCAACGGTAGCAGAGAGCGTAACGTTCGCTGCCGGAGACAATGTTGACGGAGCATTCCTCATAAGCAGCGGCGGAAACGTCTATTCGGCTGATGTAACAACACCAACAGCACCGGTATTCAGGTATATACCGTTCGGCACATATACGCTGGTGGTATACTCGGGTACAAATGTTTGGTACAGCACCGATGCATCGGTATCTCAGTCCGCTTTCTCTCTGGGCAGAAGCGATCTGACTCTTCCGGCCGATAAAGCCAAACTGACGCTGGATAGCACAAACAGCAAGCTGATAACATACACATCCGGAACCTATGATTTCGTATTCGCACTCCGCGGAAACGAACTCGGAGTCTCCGAATCCGTAAATGACACAACCGGCGGAATCCTGTTCGGCACTGCTGTCGGGACAGGCGACAAAGTCTTCGCGGTTATGAAGCTCAGGGGACAGACGGGAACACCTCTCGTGTGCTTCCTCGGAACCTTCAGCGGCGCAGGCACTGCTGCGGGACTGCTCAAAGCAGTAACCTCTGACCCGGCAAACGCCGAAGACATAAAAGTCAGAGACTTCAAATCGGCCGGACCATCCAAGAAAGGTGCGATAGGCGTTATCGGAGAGTTAGTCCTTAAGAAAGCAGAAGTCTCGGCCGGTGTCATAACCGTCACCGGAAAAGTCTCTGTTTCTTCGGACAGCAAACTCACCGCATACGACAAAGTCATCATAGGCGAAGTTCCCGAACTGTCTCCTCTGTCTGCCGAATATACCAACACGGCTTCCGTCACCGG